>JAGCKB010000204.1 GCA_017647725.1 Bacteroidaceae bacterium | reverse complement strand
TAATAATTTTCCTATGTCACACCAATGAACAACCTTATGATTATATGAAAGGTGGGCTTGCGTTAGTATTTTTGAGGTAAACCTCGAAAATAGACTGCACTCGCTTTGAAAAATATTGAAGTGAACTTCATATTTCTCGCTCGTTTGTTAGTATTTTTGTTGTAAAAGTGGCAATATTAGCTTCGTCAATAGTACTTTTTGGGATTATTCTATTTTTTATCGGACGGCAGGTTGCTCGGCTGGAGCATCGGCAGGTTGATCGACTGAAGCATCGGCGGGTTGCTCGGCTGAAACATCAGCGGGTTGATCGACTGAAGCATCGGCAGGTTGCTCAGCTGAAGCATCGGCGGGTTGCTCACTAGCCGACTTTAATTTGTTATCAATCAGCTCCTCTACCTTTTCGGGGGTATCAACTGTTGTCTCACTGCTATTTGATTTCCAAATAAGCAGCAACAGAGCTACAACAACGAAAAATAGAGATATTGACACCCATTTCCAGATAGAGGGAACTTTTTTCTTTTTAACATCGGTCACAGCCACCTTTTCCTCCATTACAGGAGCAACAATATGCTCTTCCTCCTCGTGTACATCACACACGATTATATTATCATCAACAATTTTATCTACTTTAGATAATACTTTATCTACCGAAATAAGATAGCAAGTGAAATTATCCTTAGTATTGCCGTATGAAATATTTTTTATTGCAGCCAACTTTTGAGAATCGCTCAAACTGTCGTCAGAGAGAATTTCGCAAAGAGCATCATTTGTCAACTGCTCCAACACGCCATCACTACACAGGAAGAAATAGTCGCCATCGAAAACATCGTCAAATGAGAAGACATCGGCTTTATATCTGCGCTCAAGATTGGGTTGCATAGCGCGAGTAATAATATTCTTATGCGGATAGTTAGCCGCTTCTTCCTCGGTCAACTCTCCCACACGAAGCAGGTCGTTCACAAGAGAATGGTCGGACGACTGATACAGAATTCCACTCTTGGGGCGTACGTGATATATACGACTATCTCCAATGTGCGCTACAAGGTAACCATTCTTATGCAGATAGAGACAGGTCATCGTAGTTCCCATCTTTTTCTTCTGCTCGGGACTATCTTTTTCATCTAATCGGTCAAATGCATACCCCAATGCACTATTGAACAGTTCAACAGTCATTGCCCCATCCTCGGGAATATGTCTCTCGAAATAGTCACCGAATGCTTCGCACACAGTAAAACTTGCCACCTCACCATTATCGTGTCCTCCCATACCATCGCATAGGATAAAAAAGCGGTTACTGCTGTTCACTGCATCAAAAGAGGGATATACACAATCTTCCTGATTATCCTTTCGGCCTATTTCACTGAATCCTAACGGTTGTCTTATAATAATATCCATACTCTTTATACTATTTGGGTTGCCTCCTCATCAGTCTCCTCTAAATAAATATCAATAATGCCAAGAGTCAACTTATAGCCAAAATTCAGTTTAAGAATATCGTTCCTGTTAATTGGCGCTCCATTAAGTTTTATTATATTCTTGGAATTAATCTCTACCAGATGATGTTCAATACCATAGTTTGTTTTCACAACATCAATCTGCAGATGACGGCGACTCATATAGGGGTCATTTGTTATCTGAATATCGGCCTTTCCACTCTGTGCTATACGACCTATTACATTAGTTCCCAATTTCAAAGGGCAACACTGTTTCGTATTAACCACCCTTATCTGCCCCAGGTCATTTTTACTTTGCATAGCACCGGAGAGCTGTGTCGGCATTTGTGTCTGACTGTCGGCACCGTTTCCACCCTTTGCGACATTACCACCCTGATACACATTTGCTTTTGCCTTAAAATGACAAATAGGACACTCGACTATCTTATCCTGATAGCCTGCAACAGCTGCAAAAGAGAGACGAGTTCTGCAACTCGGGCACACTAAAAACACCTTCTCCATAAATACTCTTCGTTATGCCATTGTACTTATATCTGCATCATTCATATAGTCGGGCATATCATCGTTGTATGCAAGATAGTTTCCCGTACCATCGTTATCCATCAATTGTTGCAAATCGCTTGTCTCAACTTGTCCATCGGATAGCGGAATAATTTCATTATCTGTTATTTCGTTATCACAGTTAATATCTTGTATCACATAATCCATCTCACCATTATTGTCCACATCATATAATAGAGCCGCTTCGTCCTCAATCTCAACAGTTGCGACGGTAATAGTATTACCGCTCTCATCTGTTACAGTCTCTACAGCAAGCACCTCTATAGTTTTTTATAAATTCATTATTTTTCAATATTGTGAATATAAAGCGTGTGAATAAAGCATCTGTTTTTCGCATTAAAATACGAGTACAGAAAACATTATACGTAAACTGTAAAAATATAAAAAAACGATAAAAGAGCTAAGAAACTATTTAAAATTCTAAAAAGTATAATATGTAGCATCCTTGTAGTATCACCGTTGTTTTTTTCACTAGCAATGTAAATATCCAATAGTAAAAAAATGTGTGCACCCCTGACGGAGCGCACACACATTATAATATAAAAGGTATTACGTTATTTACTTCTTAATTTTGAATGAACGAACAGCCTTGCCATCCTTCATAATTGTTACAACGTAAACGCCCTCGCTAAGGTGAGCAAGCGAGATTGTGCGAAGTTCGCCTGCACGTGCCTCAAAGACATCGCTACCAACCTTCTTGCCATCAACTGCAAATACAACTACATCGTAGATACCATCGGCAGCAAAGAGTACATCGGCTGTACCATCGAATGCCTTAGGATAAATCATATATCCGCTCTCGGCATTAACATCGTCGATAGCTGTTACAACAATATAATCGGTTACGGTCTTTGTTGCCGAACCCCAAGAGTTGTTTGCTGTGAGTGTGATGGGGAACTTACCATCGCCTGCAACGTATGTTGCATTTGCTGTTGTCTCGGTTGAGCTGTTGAGACGAGCACCCTCGAGCATCCAGCGTGACGACTCGTAAACGATGTTATTGCTACCTGTGAGCATAGGAACACCAAGTGCCGTTGTCAGCTGATTCTGCTTGTAGTCATTGGTGCGACCATTCTCCTCCTTACCTGTAGTCATATATGCACCGGGAACGGCGGCATTCTTACCTGTATTGGGGAAGTAGATGTAACCATCTTTATCGGTAGCCTTTGTCTCGAATGTGAAATATCCCTCAAGATTTGCAGGAATCTCCTTGAAGCCCTTCATTGCCTCTACAACCTCGGCATCGGTAAGAGCCTTGCTCCACACCTGAACCTCGTCGACCCAACCTGTGAGGCTGGCAAGGTTGGTCATTGAACCACCAACGTAGAACTTGGCACCGTTCTTCCAGTTGTACGGGCCACGACCACGTGTCTGGCAGTCGATAATCTTCTTACCGTTGAGATAGAGCTTTGCGTTGCGGCCGCTCTTTACAGCACAAACGTGGTACCATGTACCGGGCTGCAAGGTGTAACCATCGGAAAGACCATCGACGTCGTTGTTATGCTCGTAGTTAGCTGTACCTGCGGGAGGTGCATCGAAACAAACAGAGAGTTCGTTAGGAGCATTATTGCGACCGATATTGTTCTTTGCTGCGTAACCCTCGGGACGTATAGCTGTCCACATCTCACCCCAGACATTGTCTGTCCAAGTAGCATTACAGTTGCGGTTAACCTTGGTCATAAGCAGTGTTCCAAGCGATGCGTGCTCGAACTTCTCGACCTTGAACCAAAGAGCAAATGAGGTATTTGTGTACTCGCTCATAATTGAAGCATCAACGGTCAACTGATAAGGCTCGCTCATATAAAGTGACTGTGATACGGTACAAGGAGCACCATTATACTCGGTACCCTTAGCAATGTCGGCTGTGAAGTTAACCTGCTGGTCGGGACCTGTCACCTCGGTAACATCTGATGTAATGCTGTTAATCTGAGGCAGACGACCTGTCTCCTCGGGGCTTACAAGGACGAGTGAACGATTCATAACCTCCTGGTCGCCTGTTACAACCATAACATCGTAGCTGCCGATAGAGGGAAGCGTTGTAGTCATTGCCAATACGCCCTTTGCCTCGGCTGCAAGTTCGCCTGTAAATGCGTTATAGATGTAGATATCCGACTTTGCGTGGTTGGGGTCCTCAAAACCGATTGTAAACTCCTCACCTGGCTTTATGATACTCTTGTCTACTGTAAGAGTCTCAATCATTGTGAGCTCCTGCTTAATCTCGTTGCTCCATACAATATCGCTCTTTACACGACCGTCTTTACCAACGGCACGCACACCTATCTGCACTGTCTCGACACCGGGAATAAGAGGTGCATCGACTGCGTATGCAGCCCAAGATGTTGTTGTTGTAACGAGTGTCTCGACATCGCCCTGCTTAACCCAAATCTCGTAGTACCAAGCGCCAACCTCCTCGTTGTATACGGGGCGACCCTCGTACTCGGCCTTACGTGTCTCGGGTGTGGGCATATCGAATATAATCTTAACATCGGCACGATTATAGAAACGCTTCATTACCTCGGCGTGAGTGATTGTGGGAGTCTTGGGCTCCTCGTTAAATGATGAGGGAATATAAGCAAACTCACCAAGAAGCGCCTCGTAGTTTGCTGATGTATTCTTAACCGAAAGACCAACCCAAGCAATTACATCGCCCGAAGCAAGACCAAACTCACCTGCCTTTATCTCTACTGTATTCCACTCGCCTACCTTTACGTTCTCGGGGAGTGCCACTGTAGCAAAACTGCTCTCACCGCCAGCCTTAGACACCATAAGAGTAAGGTGCTGTGTAGCCACATTAGGCTTGTAAACTACACGGAAAATATCATCGGCTGCATCAACATTCCACTTTGTAGCAAAGAGACGAACATCGGAACGCTCGGTGGCACCGTGTACCTTAAGACAAGAACCGCCGAACCAAGCATCGTCGAATGTAAAGTCCATCTGGATTGCCTGTGCGGGAACGCTCTTGCCATCGCCATTGTCAATCCACCAGCGCCAGGTAGGAAGCATATCCTGCATACCTATATTATACCATTTGTGATTCCAAGTGGTAACACCCTCGTTGTTCATAAAACGGCCGTTACCAAGGTTGAAACGTGTCACAAAAGGCAACTCATAGAGTGTAGACTGCTCGCGAACAGCCTTGGCATAACCGTGCCATTTAGCAAGGTCGCTATAAGAAGCGGTTGTGTTACCTGTATTTAATGCGGGAAGGCTGAGTACGTTACGATTGGCACCCGAGAAAAGCAGCTCCTGCTTCTTAACATACTCGTTCTGAACTGCGTAATCGCTCTGTCCGCCCTCGTTAGATGCGGTATAAAGCTGACTGCGGTCGTGTGCACCCCAAACAACAATACTTACGGGATATTTCATAAGTGACTCCCAACCGGCATTACCATATTTTCCGTAACCACGTCCCTGCTGGTCGAAACCCGCATAAACATCGTATGTAGAACGTCCGAGCTTTTCAGCTGTCTCGACACTCTCTTTCAAGCCTGCGTCACTCCAGTTATAGTTAAGGAAGAACATGTCTGTTACAGGCTGGTCGGTCTGTTTGTGGTGGAACCAGTTCTCGTTGTTCGAGTTAAGTTTACAACCATTGTCGTTAAGCGCACCTGTATTGCTTACAAAAGCATACCAATCGACGTGGAAGGGATGACCCAACTCATCGGCAATCTTGTGACACTCGGCCAAGAAAGGAATGAAACGGCTGTAAACAGTGTAACCCCAGTAACCCTCGGGATTCAAGCAGAGACCATCGATACCATAATAACGCAAGAACTCAATGAGCTTACGAGAATACTTGTACTTGTCGCCCTTGCTGTTTGTACCGGGAGCCGAAAGCTCAAAAAGAGTCTTTCCCGGCTCATCCATTTGGTTAACACCTGCACCCCAATCGATAAAATAGGTACATCCTGTCATTACACCATTCTTGTGCGCTACATCGTTAAACGCACCGGGAACACGCCACCAACCGTTAGACCAGTTCGAGTGGATATTGATGTACTGCCACAGGTTAAAGTTATCGCCATCGAAGTTGTAACGAGGCAGAGCACCCCACTTCTTTGTCATCTCACCCGTAGGAACACACCAACCGAGACGTTTGTCGTTCTCGTCATTTAGAGCCTTATTGGCATAATCCTCTGGAATAAAACGCTCTTTCATAGGAACACGAGAGATGAAGAAATTCTCATCCTTGTAGTTTGTACCCGTGCCCCAGGTTTTACCCGGAGACCAGTTCTTCAACGCAGTAACAATGTCGGACGGCATTGCATACTGCACGTACATTTCGTGGGTAGGCACACTTTGGGCATAAGCACCCGCAGCGAACAGCGCCGCCACTACTGACAGTAGTAAATGTCTGATTCTCATACGAATAAAAAAAAGATTAATAAATATTTATGTTAATTTTTACATTGCATCAACATACGAAGATATTAATAATTTTTTAATTAAACATATATTTTAAATAAATTTATATTTTTATCTGCAAAACAGTGTTTGATTTCACTAATGAAAATTTAAACCACTCGACACAAGCGTTTGCCACAAACAACACTCCTTGCAGCATTATTTCACATTTTCTTATCGCGGTTTGCTTTTTACTAAGAAATATATTATCTTCGCATTTCACTAATATTAACCCTACAAATGAAAATAAAGAAAATAATTGCAGCAGTTGCAATCATAGCAGTTATAGTTTGTGGTATTATCGGATATGCCTACTATCTTGTAATACACCCCCAGGTTAAGCTAAAAGAGACTGCATATATCTACATTTATCCCACCGACTCGGTAGCATCCATTATAGAGAAGATTGAACAGGCTGCCTCACCAAAGAGTATGCTCGGATTTAAATTATTGGCCAAGCACAACAATTTGGACAAACAGAAACGCACAGGACGTTATGCAATAAAAGACGGCGATAATATGCACACCCTCTATCGCCGATTGGTTTCGAACCAGCAGACTCCTATAAAAGTAACCATCCCGTCAACCCGCACAGTATCACAATTGGTGAGCGCCGTATGCAAACAGATTATGATAGACTCGCTGCAACTGAGCCAATTTGCCGAGCACCCGGGATACTACTCACGCATAGGATACACCAAAGAGACACTGCCAACACTGTTTATACCAAACACTTACGAATTTTATTGGGACGTAAAACCCGAGCGCTTTATGATAAGAATGATGAACGAGCGCCGCAATTTCTGGAACGAGAGCCGAAAGGCTAAAGCCGAAGCAATAGGACTTACAATCGAAGAGGTAATGACGCTTGCATCCATCGTAGATGAAGAGACAAACAACGATGCCGAAAAGCCTATCGTGGCAGGATTATACATAAACCGTCTTAAACGAGGAATGTTGTTACAGGCCGACCCGACTGTAAAATACGCTCTCGGCGACTTTGGACGCCGCCGCATACTGAACGCCGACCTTGCAACCGAATCGCCCTATAACACATACAAATATAAAGGATTGCCCCCAGGCCCCATTCGCATTGCAAGCGTACAGGGAATAGAGAGTGTATTAAATTACCAAAAGCACAATTACATATATATGTGCGCAAAAGAGGATTTTTCGGGTACACACAATTTCGCCACCACCCTTGCCCAACACAATGCAAATGCACGACGCTATCAGCAAGCACTTAACAAAAGAAATATAAAACAATAAAAACTGTTTAAATAACCAAGTCCTATGAAAAAGATATTAGTAAGAATTTTCTTCTCATTATTGGTTCTGTCGGCAACAACAGCATCGGCACAAGAGAGTATCTCAGCACTGTTACCAATGCCACACACAGTAGAGCTACTAAAAGGAAAAGAGTTTGACCTGAAGAAAGTAGGCAAGATAGATTGCCAAATGAGCGACAGCCTTTTTATCTTAAATGAGTTTAAAAGCATTATCAAGAACCGCACAGATGTTACACTGCCGGCAAAGGGAGGAAACAAAATAATAATCAAAGAGAATAACACACTATCGCCCGAGGCATATAAAATCGAGGTAAACAAAAAAAGCCTCGTGATAGAGGGTAGCCGAAAAGGCATCTACTATGCACTGAAAACAATAGACCAAATTCTTATCGGTGACACAAGAAACAGCGCCGATGGCAAGATTGCGCCAATACGCATCGAGGACGAGCCACGATACGAGCACCGCGCAGTTATGCTCGACCCTGCCCGTCATTTTATACCCGTAGAGGATGTGAAATTCTTCATCGACCAGATGGCAAAATACAAGTACAACATACTGCAACTGCACCTCACCGACGACCAGGGATGGCGCATAGAGATTAAAAGCCATCCGCAACTAACAAAAATTGGAGCAAACCGCAATCCAAGAGGAGGAAACAACGGCCCCGACAACGGATACTACACTCAGGAGCAGCTGAAAGAGCTCGTAGAGTATGCAGCAGCCCGTAACATCGAGATAATACCCGAGCTTGACATTCCCGGACACTCGGTAGCTATTCTTGCAGCATACCCCCATCTGGGATGCAGTTTCAGACAGGGCGAAAAAATTGAGTTGGGAAAAACTGTAAATATGATGCTGTGCGCCAACAGCGACGAAGCATACAGCGTATATGACGACATAATAAAAGAGGTAGCCGAAATATTCCCTTCACGATACATTCACCTTGGTGGCGACGAGGCTGCAATAAAAGAGAACTGGGCAAAGTGTGAAGAGTGCAAAGCACTGATGGAGAAAAACGGCTATACACAACCGTCGCAGCTGATGAACATATTCTTTGGACGTATGCTCGAGAGTGTAAGCAAAAATGGAAAAGAGGCTATTCTGTGGTGCGAACTCGACAATATTTGGCCACCTGCAAACGATTATCTCTTCCCCTACCCCAAGAATGTAACACTCGTGACATGGCGCAATGCACTGACACCCAAATGTATCGAGTTGACACACAAATATGGACATAAACTCATTATGGCACCGGGTGAGCACACCTACCTCGACTATCCTCAGTGGAGAAACGACCTTCCCGAGTATAACAACTGGGGAATGCCTACAACAACCCTGGAAACATCATACAAGCTCGACCCATCTTACAATCTTCCCAACGAAGAGAGCAACCATATAATGGGAGTAATGGCAACAATGTGGGCCGAGGCCATAAAAGATATAAACCGAGTGAACTATATGTTCTTCCCACGTGGTCTGGCTATTGCCGAAGCCGGATGGAGCAGAATGGAACAACGCAGCTGGGATAGTTTTAAAAAGCGACTGATGCCAAACCTCGACGACCTTATGCGCAGCGGAGTATCGTTCAGAGTTCCGTTCGAAATTTCACCGCGTAAGTAAGAACCACTAAACTGTTAATAAAAATTCAGATACTCTATTGAAACTTCACTAAAAATAGAGTATCTTCGCGAAAAATTGAAAAGAACACGTTATTAAAAATATTTTTCAGAAGTTCAAACAGTTTCTAAACCTATTTCTATGATACTGATTGCAGACTGCGGTTCTACAAAAACCGATTGGGTTCTACACGACAGCAACTCCATCGTAGCAAGAGTAAAAACACAGGGGCTTAATCCCACTCTTCAGGATAGCGAGGAAATATACAACATACTAAAAGAGGAACTCACCGACAAAATAAGTTCCGACGCGCCCGACACCATATATTTTTACGGTGCCGGTTGCGCCTACGAGGGTGCAAACGAGAGAATGCGCACCGCGCTAAGCAAAATTTTCATAACAAAAAAGATAGAGATCAACAGCGACCTTTTGGCTGCAGCGCGTGCTCTATGCGGCCACGAAGAGGGTATTGCCTGTATCCTGGGAACAGGCTCCAATTCATGTCTTTTCAATGGTAAGAAAATTATAGAGAACACACCCTCATTGGGTTATATTCTTGGTGACGAAGGAAGCGGCGCCTATCTTGGTCGCCAGCTTGTGAGCGACTGCATAAAGAAACAGCTACCGGCTACAATATGCAAAAAATTCCTTACACAATACAACCTTACAGTTGCAGGAATATTAGAGCGTGTATATCACGAGCCACTACCCAACCGCTACCTTGCAAGTTTTGCCCCATTCCTTGCCGAGAACCGTAACAATGCCGAGATAAAAGCACTTTTGAAACACTGCTTTACTCTATTTTTCCAGCGTAATACAATGATATATCGCCGTTCGTGGCTACCTATTCACATTGTAGGTGGAATAGGAATAACATTTGCCAATGAACTGAAAGAGACTGCCGAGAGTCTTGGACTTTCAATAGGCAACATTGTAGAGAGTCCAATGAACGGGCTGATAGAGTATCACAAATAAAAAAATACTATAATAACCACATCGGGGTGCGTTGAAAATTTTCAACACACCCCGATGTGGTTATATAAACAGTTTCTTACTTGTTACGCATCAGAAACTCCTCGGCAGGACGCAGAGCATCGAGCTTGCCGACATCGATAAATTCGAGACTATCGGCAACAACTCCATATATAGGTTCACGTGCAGCAGCCCACATATAAAAACTCATTATGGGGAAACGAGTTCCATTGACACTGTCAACAGGGAGTTCTTTCACTTTCAGATACTCATCCATAAGAGCAAACACACGGTCGCTCATAATGTGTATTCCCGAAAAGGCAAGCGCCTTGCACTTCGACGGTATAATTTCGGGAGAAATAACGTGATAATCACCGCTATCGGTGTTCATCCATCCCACAAGGCGAAGGGTATCGGGTTCAAAAAGCAGGAAACGGGTTGTCTTTCTGTCGCTCACCAGCAACGAAGCAAGAGCATCGTTCTTGACCTGCGATGCGAACCAATGAATATCACAATCCGAGAGAATATCGACATTATGTATAAGAAACGAGCCGCATCCCTCGAGGAAACGTCGCGCGTGCAAAACAGCACCACCAGTTTCAAGCAGTTGCGCCCTTTCATCACTAAACTCGAACAGCATTGTACCTTCTCCCTTCTCCTCTTCCGAAGATACAATCCATGACTGCGCAGCAGCCCACTCCTCTATCTTATCGGCAAAATAGTGTATATTCACAACAGCCTCGTCGAATCCCGCAGCCATAAGTTTGCGAGCCACGTGCTCGAGCAGAGGTTTTTCACAAACAGGCACAAGCGCCTTTGGCAAAGTATCGGTAAGCGGCTTAAGGCGTGTGCCAAGCCCTGCCGCAAAAATCATAGCTTTCATAATTTTGTATTTGGAATTTTGCACAAAAGTAATGAATTATCGTCAAAAGCACAAGACAATATTTGCGTTGTTCATTAGTTTGCACTATCTTCGCATATTAAAAGACAACACTTTATTGTGTCTATTAAAACTTTTTACAACTAAGAAGCTGTTTAAAATTATATCGCCAAGTTTTTTATAGAGCAAGAATAGAATGTTTATTTATTTTTAAAGGGCGCATAGCGGGCTATGTAACCGCAAAAAAGAAACAAACAGGCATTTTTGAATATAAAAAACGACGAAAC
>JAGCKB010000203.1 GCA_017647725.1 Bacteroidaceae bacterium | reverse complement strand
TCGCATAGACCAACGTGCCATATCTCGTTGCCATTGAGGTATGACTTGTAGTGGGTCGTTGGGGTCGCGAAATGGTTGAGCCGCTATGCGTACATGTTTGTTCTCGCGAAAGTGAGATAGTCGATGGTATGCTTCTTCTATATCGGGTCCGATCATAGTATACAAAAGGTATTTGCGAGGTTTACCATGATAGTGGTCAATCATACGCATGCCTTTTTCGCACTCGCCTATCTGTGCCGGTGTATCACATCCAAACCGTATTACATCAATAAAGCGAACCTGTGCTAAGAGTTGAGCTATAGATGGCGTAACGAGTCGAGCATCGAGTGCTTGATTGAAATCGACGCGATAGCCATGCGCGATAATCTTCTCTATTTGCATAATACCATAGCGACTTGCGAGGATGTTGTTATCCATAAGGATGAGGTTTTTCCGGCCATCGACCGCTATGTCCCTTACATCCATGTATGGATGAATATCGCCTTCCTTCTTAGGCACAACACACCATTTGCATTTATTGGGACAGCCGCGTGTGATAAAGCCGTAGGCTGTTCGAGTGTTGATGTATGGGTATAGTGAATATAGTGGTTGTAGCCTGTCGATGTATGATGGCAATGTAGTGTGTAGATCATACCCTGTACCACCCTTGATGATCTTGCCCGCATTGGTTATAGGATAAGGATAGTCGGGCGTGAACATGAATACTTTGCTCATGTAGACTATGTCGTAGGTGTCGAAAGGTGAATACCAACCGATAGAATCGCCAACGATGGTGTGGTACCGGGCAATCTTCATGAGTGCAAGGTTGGGGAAGCCTGTGTTATCTACATCGATGAGACCTATTTTCATTTCTTCTTGCGATAAGACGGTGGTAAGTGTTGTTGGTTTGCTATACATCGAGGGCAAAAGAGACGGTTTCGGAGGTATATCTCCCATCCGTCAGCGATTGCGGCATCAACGGCAGCTTGCTTGGTAGGCCACATCATGATGCTACCAACTTCGCTGAAGTGTGATGTTTTGCAGTGGTAGCATACTACACTGTAGAGGATGTGTGTTCGTGTCTGTTTCATTGTTTACTTAATTGTTCCATTCCACTTAACTTCGATTTTATCATTTTGTCAAAGTTCTCTACGGCCTGTGTATCGCCATTCTTATCTGCAAGGCTTCGTGCGAGTATCATGTTTGTACCACTCAACGAGTCGGACAGGCAAACAAGCATTTTCAACGCATTATTAATGGGGCCCAACAAGCAAGAAACAGCTGCAGTGGTAATGATAGAAGTCAAAAACGCGATAAGTATTATATAAAACCAAATCATAGCTGGTAGTGTTGAGGTGAATATTAGGGGAAACAACCTTCGTCGGGGCGTTGGTAATCTACTTCTTTGCCATAGATGTGTGCTGTGGCGTGTTCGAGTCGGCATCCGCGAGACTTCTCCCATCCTTCGAGGAAGAGTACTATATCGACCTTGTCGCTGATGATGGCTGCGATGTCGTAGCCCATGGCTGTGTAGTATGGTGTGCCCGGTTCGCAAAGGTCGGTTGGTGCGATGGGTATATCACCACGTGCAATGATTTGAGACTTTGCTAAGTCGATACGACGATGTATCTCGGCTGAATCTACGCCTGTCATGGGTAGGCTGATGTATACACCTTTGGGGTAATGTTTGTTATTTTCCATCAGTTAAAACGTATTGAATGTTATTGAATGGTGTAAATAGTTGTCGGGCAATAGTAGCGTGCTTGCTAAGTTGCTCCTCTATGTAGGATGCTACAATCTTGGGGCAATGGATGAGGATGCACGAGCCTTGTGCTGTAATGGCAGGGATGAGGCTGAGCAATTCCTCACGCTTGTCGGCGGGCAATTCCTCACGCCACAAGGTGTAGAAGGATCGAAAGCAGTTGAGAACTTCGGGGTGATGAGGCGGAGTAGCCTTGCCTCGTTGTTCCCAACAGCGTGCGAGAGAAGTGATATCGTGTATCTCGGCACCTGAGCGGTCACGCCATCCACGTGCATTGTAGTGGTTGCGGAAACGCTCGGCCTCGAAGATGGGAGCCTTAAAGTTGCGGAAGAAGAAATGCTCGGCAACTGAAAATTCGTCGCAACTTTCTTTCTTTTTTCTTTCTTTAGAGGGATTATTTAAAAAATTATTCTTCTCTCTCTCTGTAGAGGATAATGATATACGAACGTCAGTGAGTATATTATTATCTTTTATTTTATTTAGCGAGTTATTGCGTGCATTAATGGGGTTAATGTCGACAATAACTATGCCGGCAGGTGGTGTGATGAGGAGGTATTGGCGGATAGCTGTAACGCCACGACGGCGATTCACAGCGCGAAAATACCTATCTTGTATGGCTTCGGATGTGAGTATTCCGTATTGCTTATACATAGCCTCATGGAACAAGCCTACCTGCAGACACCTATTGACTATTGCCACGACAAGGGGAGCCGATACGCCATAACGACGGTCGTCCACCCGAGCAATGGTCGGCGGTGTGTTGACATCATCATACGGCAGATAATAACCATACGTGCCGTATAATGCACACCATAGTCGCACTACAACCGCCTCGCCTTTTGCCCCAAATTCGCCAACGAGAATAAGAATCTTATCGTCGGTGGGAAAAGAGGTAGCAAAGGGAAAGTACGTAAGTGGGGTTTTTTGCGGGCGTGCCATAGTAGTTCGATTAGAATATGATCACTTGTTGTGAGTAGGTTGTACGCACTTGATGGCGGAGAGCGTCGGCATTGTAGTTGATGCGTGACTCTTGTGCGTGACTCTTGACGATAGAGTCGAGGTGATAGCCTGTGTTGATATTTAGTTGTGTGTACTGTGTGAAGGCAGTCTCGGCTTGCGAGAATGTGTTGGCCTCGACAATGTAGTTGAGGTGCTGTCCTTCGAGTGTTGAGTAATTACATGTGAATCGCATAATAATTGTATTAGTGGTTAATATTAGGTTGTTGTGGTGCGACGAGGCTCGAACTCGCATGATACACATATTGTAGGTTTATCTTATACATTATGGCAGAAGTGTATCGTTTTGCTCTGTGTTAAACTACGCACCGGGGTTGCTAATCTTGTTGGTGGTGGATGAAAGAAGATATTCTCAACATTAAGACGTCCTCATAACTTTTCATTATGTTGTATTGAATATCAAGTAATACGTCTCTATTTTCACGTTGCTCGATTTTTTTAATTCTCTTTTGGAGTTCTTCGAGTTCAATATGAATTCTGTCAATGAAAGAATCTGCGCATTTATAAGTAGAATTAAAAACATCCGCAGGAAGCCAAAAGTTGTTGTTATCAGGGTATAAAACATGATAACCATCTCGCCACTCTTGGAGATCATCATTAGCTCTTGCATATCTTAATTCAATAGCTGATAATTCATCCATGGGTTCTGCTTGAACCTCTTTTATTCCAATGTACTTTTTCATCTAATAAAAGTGTTTAATGATTTATAAAACGGGTATAATTGGTCGCTTGAAGTGATACACGAGGCGCATGGCATCGATTACGTCTTGCTGTGTCTTGCCCAGCTCTATGCCGGTGAGGTGTTGCAGCATGGTGGGTGTCCATTTGCTCGATGTGGGTGTGAGCTCGTAGTACTTAACGCCTAACCATTGGCACATCTCGACAATCTTACGACCGCATTCGTGATTGGCTCCTACGTTTGCCCCGATGGATGCAGCCTTGGGGATGGTGGTGTATGCCTTGATGTTGTGCATGATGGAGGGGTTTTTCCATCCGGCCTCTATTGCTACCTCGAATTGTATGCCGTACTTGGTAAGGTCGTCGAGGTATTGGTACAACTCAAAGAATTTAACGCGGGTGTATGCGCTGTATTTTTTATCACCCTCGCACCATATCGCTACGCCCGATGCTTCGGTGTCGGGGTCGATGCCTATGATGTAGGTGTATGAGCTGTCTATCTCTTGAGCATTCGGCAGAGGTAGCTCTTGGTGTTTTTTAGCCATGACTTAAAGGTGTCTGCAAGGTGTTCGTTACGATTTTCTTGTTGTTCACGGTCGAGAGCACGTAGTGAACGGTCGATGAGTCGACGCTTGTCGGCATCTGCGTACCCTGCTCGATCGCGTAACAATTCGTGATAAGCCGTGAGGAGTTGTCGAACGATCGTGATTTCTCGTTGTGTCATAATTCTATGTATTAGTTAATATTATTATTGGTGGTGGCGAGAGGATTCGAACCTCTCATATAACTACAGCGTGAATAACATAACTTACAAATACAAAACACAAATCATATGAAAAAACACAAAAACGTTGCTGTAGTATAAGACCGGATTGCGCCACCGGGTAGCCCATTGTTCCATCGCGGATGAATGGGCGCAAACTTAAACGTAATAACTTTGAAAACTCGTCTTCTGCCTGTCGTCACGACGGTAGTAATGAGTAGAAGCATTCTTAAGGATAGTGAGGTCGAGGGGATTCGAACCCCTGTCTGCAGAGTAGGTGATGCTGCTGTGGTGACTACTCGCCGTGCTGCCATTGCACTACGGCCTCGAAAACTCCTCGCTCTGTCGCAGGTGGAGGAGAAAAGATTGTGAAAAACATAAATAAAAACCTTGAGTTGATGCTTGTGGTTGTCGCAACTAAAGCATCGAGTAGAATTATGATGAAGAAACTGTATTCTGTGGTTGTCCTTGTATATAATGTGCACAAGCTCTCTTGCCGGTGTGTACCTTGTACTTGCTGAGGGTACAGCCCATGAGGCAGTTTGCGATGGGTAGTCGGCCGTTGGCACATTCGGTGCATCTAACAAGGGTTTGTTTGTCTGCTGACATAGGGGTTATATTTAGGTATTGGGTTATCAAATAGGTTATCAAATAGGTTATCTAAAAGAGCCGCCGAGCATACGAAGTTTACAATCTAACGCAAATACAAAAACAACAGAAAGGACTTGATGTGCTACATATTCAGCCACGCTTGGCCGGCGATGTGTACGCTCGGTGGTTGTGGGTTATGGCCATGACACATGGGGGTATGGTTTGGGCTTTTTTATGCCTCGTTCTTCCCAATAGGTTTTGGTGCGCTTGGGTCGTGCGTGCCACAGCACCTCTTCGGCAGGGCAACGCCAACGACCATTTTGCGCGTCGGGGTTGTCTTTGACGGCGTGTATTTCGCCTTGATTGATGAGGCGTTGCAAGCGTTGCTTGCTGCCTACAATCTTGGCAGCCTCGGTGCGCGAGAAGGTGATAGCGTTATCACGTAGTGCGCGGAGGATGTCGGTCGAAAATTCGTTGAGTGCCATAGTTGCCGGGGTGTTGAGGGTTACGCGGTTCGAGTTACTGTGATGATGCGGTCGGTGCGATTGGCGTTGGCCGAGTAAGTGCGACCGTAAGTGAGGCCGATGTTGTAGCACATTGCGCGAACCGAGGCGTGCTTCTCGATGGGGAATGCTATGCTCTCGCCTGCGCTGAGCGCGACAATCATTTTGCTCATGGATTTTTTTTCTTCCATACTCTATATATTTATATATTTATTTATATATTTGTTGGTTACAAAGGGTGTGCAAATAAATCGCACAGATAAACTCTGCGTTTTAGAGTTTGTCTGTGCAAATGTAAAAATAAATGAATATATAAATCAAGCATTTTGGAGTTTATTTTACATCAAAAACATTATTTATACACATTCTAAATAATATTATTATGGAAACAACTGTAAAACAACGCCTTTTAGATTTTATTTATCATCTAAGAGTTTCGCAAAAGGATTTTTGTGACGCATTAGGAGTTTCTAATTCTTATGTACACTCTATAAGAAAATCAATTGCGCCGGAAAAATTGTCGGCAATCTCGGCTTTATATCCCGAGTTGAATATCGAGTGGTTGTTGACCGGCAAAGGCGAGATGCTGAATAGCACACGAGCTGTGTCGGGTGGCGTGGTTGTTACCAATAACGGGCAGATAACCGGCAACAACAATATGAATGTAACGCATACGCATACACATAGCGGTGCGTTGCATGGTGTGGATGATGACGTGCCTATGAGTGAGGTTGAGGAGTTGCCGGTTGTGCCGAGTAATGTGTATTTCGATCCCGATACGAATATAATAGACTACCTGCAGCAGAACGAAGTGAGGACATCGCCGAGGGTAAAGCAATTCCCGATGTATCACATGTGGTTGCCGGTGTGCGAGAATACAATGGCCATGGAGTGCAAGCCCAGCGACAAGCTCGCAGTGCGCATCCTCGACAAGAACAATCCCAAAATCCTTAATGGCCGAATGTACATCCTCGAGCTTGTCGGCAATCCCTCTATCCTGTGTTACCTAACCAAGACCGAGGGTGGATATATAGCCTCATACGAGAATAGTAGATACTCGGATGACTTCATAGCCTTCGAGGATGTGGAGCAGATATATAAAGTAGTAGGACTGATAAGGTCGTTTGAGTAGGAAGGAGAAAGTATGAAAAAAATAGTAATGATATTGGCTCTCGTATGTGGATGCTTATCTTCTGTGTCGGCTCAAAAAATGATTTGCTATGGCATACAGATGGATAATTTTGACAGCTATATGCATCGGTTGATTGAAAAATATGAGGCCAGCGAAATTAAGGGTATAGGTCAAGGGCTTACGGCTTTTTTTAATTCAACAATGATTTATGGATATAATAATGATATTTTATTTTATAGTTCACCATTTTCGAAAGAAGCAGGCCTTAGGACTATTTTTCTATGTGGATATACAATAAAAGATATATATATATACGCCGAGGATAGCTTTATCAATAGTATTTATATAACTATTGGCAATAAAACGAAGACGGAAGAAAGAAATGATTTTAGATACTACAATACTTTAATAAGTAGATTTGGTGGTGAAAAGGCCGATAGTATATATTTTGCTGAGTGCGACAACTATAACGATAGATGGACGGATATTGAATTCAAAAAATCTCAATTTGAAATAATAAAAAATTATTTGAGTATGAAATATGGAGATGGAGAGAGAGAGAGTTCGTATTCTTATGCTTATTATATATATGATAGAAATATAATAATTGGTGCAATCTATTTGGAACTGCATGAAGATATAGACGATTATAATGAAAAATTCTATTACACCAAATTGAGTTATATACAAATTAATGAACAAGAAACAAATAAATATTTGAATGATCTATGAAAAGAACGATTGTAGCAATAGTATTGCTTGTTGCCGGTATGTCCGGCATAATGAGTGTTGATGCCAAGTATTATGATGCTTCGGCAAGTGAGGTGTATGTGTGTACAGGTAAGTATGCTAAAAAGTACCACAACGATTATGAGTGCAAAGGCCTGCAAAAGTGCAGTGCGGAGATTATAACTCTTACTGTTGAGGAGGCAGAAAAGAGGGGTTACACAAAATGTAAAATATGCTATTGAGTTTCCGCTAAAATTTCCAAAGTTAAAAACGCATTTGTAACAAATTGAGTATTAAATAATTGAACAACTCGTTGGGTAGCCTTCTAAGCTGTGGGTCCAGGGTTCGAATCCCTGCTCAATCACAAGACGAAAATAATTGAAAATGAGTAGTTTACGAAGATAGCAAAACGGAGTGCTACTCAAAAAGTTGTTCAAAAAAAACAGAAAAAAGCCCAAATTTGGGACTTTTCAATTTCCAAAATAATTTCCAAAATTTTGGGGACTGTTTTTTGAAGACAACTTTTTTTATTTCAGCCTGTCGGTTGGCTGAATGTAGTTGTTAAAAAACACAAATCAAAGTTGAGGATGGATATTGAAAATCTCCTGCTTGAATGGTTTCTGTTTCTTAACAACATTTTTTTTATATGGCGACATTGAGATTATGTGTTCGCGAGGATAGATGGACACAACAAGGAAACAGTGTGAAGATTGCACTCGCGCATAAGGGTGCTACAGTTTATATTCCTACTCCGGTGGTGTTGCGTGATCCGAAGCAGTGGCACGATGGCCGTGTGGTGCAGCACGAATGTGCAAGGGAGATGAACAAGAAGTTGAGGAATATGCTCGGTGACTTGGAGGATCGGCTCTATGAGGTTGTTGATGTTGAGCAGTATAGTTGTAAGGATTTGCGTGATGTGCTGACGGGTGAGCGCAGGGCTAACGAGGCGATGACGCTATATGAGGCTATGGAGGAGTATGCACGCGAGCTTGAAGAGGATGGACGAGTGAGTTATGCCCGGATTATGGAACTTGAGGTACGTCGGTTGAAGAAGTGTATGTGTGACATACCGTTGAGAAACTTGACTCCTAAAATTATCAATGATTATTATAGATGGTTGGTGAGGAGAGAATTGTCGCTCTCTACCGTGAGTATTGCTCTGCGTAATGTAAGAACGGTAGTGAATCGTGCTATACGGTTGTTGTATGTTAGGTATGACGTGCATCCGTTTATGGGTATTAAGATACCATCGGGCTGTATTCGTGAGATAGATGTAGATGTTGAGGTGATAAGGAAGATACGTGATGCGGAAATTGAGTCGCCTCGCAAACGGTTGGTGCGCGACTTGTTTATGCTCTCATTCTACTGCGCCGGAATTAACTTGGTAGATATAGTGAATGCCGATTGGCGTGGTGAGAGGCTTGAGTATGTGCGTGAGAAGATAAAGAATAGGTCGCAACAGAAGGTGAGTATATGTATCGTAGATGAGGCGAGAGAGATTGTCAATAGATATATGGGCGAGGATGGCCGGTTGGAGTTTGGATATTCGTTTACTTACCGAAACTTCTGTCATTATGTGTCGAGGATATTTCGCATGCTGATGGATGACCTTGGCTTGGATAACGTACTGATGTATTCGGCCCGGAAGACGTGGGCGCAGATTGCAATGGAGATAGGTGTAGGCGAAAGTGTGATTGACTATTGTCTTGGACACAGCGACAGCAAGCGTGGTATTATCCGTTATTATACCAAAGTGCGTGCGCGTATGGCTGATGATGCGGTGAGGCGAGTGCTTGAGTATGTGAATGGCGTAGATGAGGATGAGATAGATGAGTAGTTAAGTATTCCTTAACAACTGAAAAAGCCCCTTTATCGAGGGGCTTTTGTTATGTCTTTAATAAGTTAATTGATTTGTTCGGCTGTTTGATATGGATGAACTGTACAAAATTCATCGCAATAAATGATGCCTACCTCGTATGTGTCTATCCCATTAGAGTAAAATGGCGTGCCTTGAATGACGCTAATGCGGTATCCATTGCCTAAATCAGCCGAGGCTTGTTGGCAGCCGGGGTACGGGTACGGCTTGAAGACGAGATCGTCAAATGTTATATCCATATACGATAAGGAAGTGTATCCTATTATGTTGGAATGATTGTTTGCCATATAATCGCCAAGCTCGCGCATTATTCGTGCGTAGTCTTGTATGTTGAGGTTGGCGTTATCGTACAGTAGGGTTACCTTCTGTGTGTCGTTGAATTGTCCTTGAGTGAATGTTACTACTACGCCATATTCGGTGTCGGTTATTACCCATCCGTTGGGTATGTTTGATGACCGTTGAAGGATGTATCGTTCCTGTTCCATGTCTATTTTTTGTTTAATAGTTCTACAAGTTGTTGAGGTGTGATGTCGAGGGCTTCGGCTACGCGGTTGATGGTAGCGAGTGTTGGGTTTCCTCGCATTACCGTTCCAAAGTTGTTGGCCGAGATGCCTACCTCGTCGGCTACCTCACGCATGGTTTTATTGCACTTTTGACAAATTATTTTGATGTCCATTTGTTTATATTTTATTGGTGTCCGTGGCATATACTGTCAATATCACATTGTTGTCCTCATTAGTGATGTTGATGCAATCTTCAGTTATTCGACCATATTTTTTCTCGATATCTCGTATTACACGGCCAAAAGATAAGCATACACTGGCGTAAGACTGACCTTTAATTTCGCATAAAATTCTTCTTTCTTTTGTCATAGTTTTTATTGTTTATATATATATTATGTGTATATTTGCAGTGCTAATTTCTACTATTGTAGATAAAATCAATTGTGAATTGATGAAATTTTGTAAGGCGTGTCGGTTGGCACGCCTTTTTTATTCAGACTAATTATTGGGGTTGGTGATTATATTGATTCTTGAATAGATTGCATTGCGAACATCTGCGCAGTTGTAGGTTCCAATGCTTGTCGCCATGCGATGCCAAAATGTTTTTTTTGTTGATTTATTTAATCTTGGTTGCTTGATTCGGTCTATATTCTCGATTAAAAAATCATCCATATGTCCACTTTTGATTCGTTCAACCGTATTGAGCATATTATTATATCTTTCTTGCTTTTTTAGCTCTTCGGCTTTTGCAATTTTTTTACGCTCTGCTATTTCATGTCTTATTATCTTCAACATCGCCGGAGAGGTCAATTGGACAAATTCGCCATTCATACCACCTCGTGGTGCATTGTTACCTGAGTGGTAAGGAATTTTGTGGGCTGCCAATGCTTCGATGACAGCGGTTGTCCAACTATCGGCTCTACGCCTTTCTGATATACCTGTACAAGTCTTTCCGCTATATCGGAGTTCTTTCAGTGATTGAACAACACGATTACTTGTAACACCACTCTTGCGAGGATGTGCGATGATAGCATCTAATTTTTCAATAAGTGTCATTGTTCTTTGCAATTACCTATACATTGCGAGGTCGCTAATTGTTACTATTGTTGGTGCAAAGATATACTATATTAAGACATTTGTCAAGCGTGTCGGTGTTAAATAGTCTTAATATATTAAGATAACAAAATGCAAAAATGTAGAAGTCGTGTTGCTGAATGGATGAGTTGTCAAGTATTCCTTGACAACTGATTATATAAGTGTATCGAAGATACTCTTATATAAAAATAAGAAAGTACTAATATAATAGGATGAAAATAAGTATATACTAATGTATTAGTTTTTGCCGGCGATGTGTCGGTTGGCGAAGTCGGATATAAATGTGTTCGCTGTCGCGTTATCTTGATTTTGTTGGTTGGCTATGCGTTGGATATTGGCTATGCGCTCGGCAACAGCAGCGAGTTTGTCGGCGGCTACAGCGAGCTTGTCGATGCTTGTGGTGGCCGGTGTGACGAATGCTATTTGGTCGATGATGCCGGATATTGCTTCGTTGATGTTGGCTACCATTGTGTTGACATCGACGACAGCATGAGTGCCGACAATGGCTTTAGGGGCTACAGAGTCTTTAAGGTCTATAGGGTCTTTAGCCGGTTGTGCGGGAGGGATGATGGTGGTAGTGGTTGGTATGGGTGTCTTGCCGGTGAGGATACGGCTGATGGTGGCGGCTGATGAGTTGAGTCGCTTGGCAATCTCTCGTGTTGTAAGACCGGCGATGTGTAGTGTGATGGCCTCGGCTGCGAGTTTTTCACGCTCGGCTTTTTTAATTTTGGCCTTCTCTTCTTTGGTTAGGTTCATGGTAGTTGTTGTTTAGTCGTGAAACAAAATGAAACACATAATCTATTGATAATGTTTGCAGTGAATGTATGGTGTGAAACACTGAGATAGGGTTTGTGAAATACAAAGATAGCAAAAATGGAACAGATGGCAAATGCCTTGTACAGTCTTAATGAATACAACCAATAGTGTGGCTATGACTGCATAGAGCAATAGTAGTGGTGTGCTTATAGAGGGTTGTTCCCTACCCTTGTGGGTACACCCCCTATCGCATATGATAGGAGGTGTAGTGGATGGATTATTGTGCATTGTCGGCCGGAGTTAAGTTGTTGAGGTCGGTATTACGGTATGCTTCCATAATATTACCAACGGCTGTATTGAATCGGTTGAGGGCTTGCTCTTGTCGATTATCGAGAGGCATGCCCGGGTAGTAACCGGATGGAAGAGCCTTATACATAGACGTTGTCTTGCTGAATTCTTGCAACAAACGCTTGTGTTCACCACGTCTGTCTGCAGAACGTTCAGACCTATCGATGAGACGGTATGTGCCATCGGTGGTGCGGTGTGGTGCTTCCTCGATAGCATCCTTGATATACATATAAGTATAATAGGGGTTGTCGATGGGCTTATACTCGCCTGACGCAAGGCTGTGGAATTGCTCGTTGGCAAGGTTGTAAATTGCCTTGAGTCGCTCGTCGGCGTGGTACTTGGGTGCTTCGCCTTCTGGTGTTGCAGCCTTAACGTCCTCGCGGATTCGCTTGGCAATTGTCTGCATGGCGGCGAGGTCGGCGAAGTAGCGTTGCTCGTCGGGAGAGTATTCGCGGTCGAAGTCGGCACGAGTAGAAGGTGTTGTAGCGTTCTTGCGGTACTCGGCGTATTGCGCCAAAGCTGTTGTGTCGTCGTAGAACATAGACTGCATAGACTTGTCGTAACGCTCTTGTGTGTTACCTCCATAGAGGCGCGAGAGCAAGGGGAATGACTTCTTGAAAACCTCGGTATCGGGTTTCTCGCCCGAAAGGATAGATATTGTTTCGATACCAATAGATATAATATTCTCGGCATATTCGCCATATCCACCGAATACTGTCATTACGTTCTCGATTTGCTCGGGTGCAATGTTGAGCCATCCTGCATGCACCTCGTTACCACCTGTGATGTCGTTGAGCAAGTGGCTTGCCCATACCCACACAGGTTGTGTATATTGACGTGCGCGGAGGTAGGCAGGCTCTTGCGAGTTCTTGTCGAAAGGACGGTCGAAGAGTGTGCCGCCCATGAAGTTGTAGTTGGCTATGGACTGACCAAGTGGCTCAAGAATGGGTATGCGGTTGAAGGCTGATCCGAATAGAGATATAAAGGCTTGTGCTCGCTCTTGCTCGTTTTTAGCAGTTATGGTATCAAAGAAGAATCCGATGGGTTGTGCTATCATTGACGGCAAGAATGTATCGAGTATAGCGGATGCAATATCGAGCGTATCTTTGAGCACATTGGGCCTGTAGTTGGGGTTGAGTCGCCAATTGGCAATCACATCGCCGAGTGTAACGTATGGCAGATAGTTTACTGCCATAGGTATGCGGTAGTAGCTGTCGCCTATGAGTATGATGAAGTATCGACGGCGCAACTCGGGATTGATGGCGAAGTATTTACGGCAGATGTCCTCAATGTCATCATCGTCTCCAAGTAGTAATGATGATATGTAAGATGCCATAATACTATTGAGCGGAGACAAGAAGCCGATAGTCGCATAAGTGGCGAAGAATCGCACAGGGTGGCGACGAGCGAGGCCGATTTGTCGGCGTACAGATTGTGCCGCTGCATTGTAGAAGAGTTGGAACATACCCATAATACCCGACCAAGAGCCTTTACGGTCGAAGTTCACAGTTGCTTCTTTGGCATCGTTGATAGATTGTGATATATTGCGACCGAGTGTGCGCGATGCAATGTAGGTTGCCAAACGAGGAGCTAACTCGACGCGCTCGGCCATGTTGTTAAAGCCTCTCGCCCATGCACTGCCTTTGGGCATTTGTCCTGTTCGCATGTAGGTGTTTAGATCGTCCATCAATTCTACCTTGGCGGTGTTGTAGTCGGGCAACTGTGTGATATTAACCGAACCACCATTGTTGAAGAACTCGACTACATAACGCTCAACGTCGGAAGTAGCATCGGCCATGGTGAGCAGTTTACCCTCTTGGTGCTTGCGTAATGCAGCTTGAACATCACCGGCACGAGTAGCACGCACGCGATATATGAAAGATGTAACAGCGTGTGCAAAGCCGTGCTCGATGAAGTTGTTAGATACCATTTCCATCCAATCTCGGGGCAAGTTAGAGATAAGGGTAAATGTGGGGTTGAGCGATGTTTTGAGATCTGCATACAATCGGTTGAGTGCTTGCAACTTGTCGAGTTGTTTCCACCAATCGCTCGGACGCTTGATGTTTGTGCCATTGATGGCATCGGCAATACGCTTGTCGTAGAAGAACATGGTGTAAGCCTCGCCATCGACCATAACGGTAACAGAGTGTTCGGTGCGTTGGTCGTTGCGTATAGGTATATCCACCTCTGCGCGGGTAAAGCGGTTGTTGTATGATACGGCAGTGCCATTGGCAAGCTCCTCGGCAGTGGGACGTCCGGGTATGAATACCTGTGCTCCGTTGATAGTTTCTACCTTGCCATAAGGTACATACTCTTTGCTACCGTCCGACTTGGTTTCAATCTTGTAGAAGCGTTGCTCGACAACATACTGTGAGGGGTTGGGGTTGTTGGTGAGGATGTTGTAGAGATTGAGTCTCCAACGGTTTTGCTCGGCGTTTTGAATGGCTCCGTGTGTATCGAGGATGAGTTGGTTGAATGGGTCTTTAGCGAGGTGGCTATGACCTTCAACCGCCTTAATCTTCGATTGATTGCGCGGAGTCTTGTTTTCGTAATCGACAATATCCTCGGCAGTGAGTTCGGCATGGCCTTTTAGGGGCATGTAGTACATGTAATAACGATGTAGGCTATTTACCTCCTCCTCGGTGAGCCAACCTGTGTCTATAAGTTGTTGCCAACTGCCATTCTTGCCCGGCATGGGTACTGCGTCGATAGCCTCGGCATACTCTTGGTTGAGCTTGTTGAGAGCTATACGAGCATTATCATTGAGCACCATGCGAGTGCCGGTTGCGTTGCCATCCTTGTCGTAGTCGGTAACGTTGTCGTAACTGCCGGGGTTGTCCTTTATCTGCTTAACCTGCATGTTGTACTTCTCGCGCAACAGACCGTCGATGTTACGACCGTAGGTGAGTGTTTGATATCCTGAGCGAGATACTAATCCTGCATTGTAGGAGTATGTAAGTTGGTATGCCGATATAGAACGGATAGCGGTCCACAGTTGATGTGCAGCAGTGCCGTTGGTATCGGGGTTGCCAAGTTTTGCTTCGGCATTGTCGATGTACTCTTGTACGGTGGGTATGCCCCGCTCGGTGGCGAGAGCTGTGAGTTTCTCGATGTTGCCTTTTGCAGCTTCTACCTTATCATCGATAGCAGAATATAGGCCAAATATAGCCTCTTGAATACCGGCAAGACCGCCGAAGTCTCGCTCCTTGTACTCCTCGCCTTTCTCCTCGGCCTCGGCACGCGCTTGTGCAGACTTGACAGCCTGACGCTCTACGGCTGTGCGTGCTTGTGCGTAGAGAGATAAATGTGAGTAGCCCTTGGCGTTCTCGGCTTTATCTTTGGTATTGATGCCCGGGAAAAGCGCACGAATGCCACGAGCGATAGCATCGTAAAGAGGCGGGCGATAGGTGTTGTCGAAAATATTTGTTTCGGCTTGTGCACGAGAGCGCGATTGGTTTTGTGTGAGCCAAGGGTCGAAACGCTCGTCGATGAGTGCGCCTTGCTTGCGGAGGTCGTCGATGAGGTTGTGCAGACGTTGCATTGAGTCGAATTGCGACTCGGCTATAGCTGTGTGCTTGTGTCGTGCATCGTTTTCGGCCATCGCATTGCTAATACGGTTAGCAAGTGCGAGGAAATCTTCGAGTTCGGTGTTATCGCGTGTAACGAGTTCGCCGCCGATAGCGCGAAGTCTTGTTTTCTCGGCAATGGTACGCAAGGAGTCGTCGGGGGCAGGTGTGATGGCATCGATGATGGCCCCGCGCTCGGCGTTGAGTGAGTCGGCATAGTCGGCAGAGGCTTGCTCGATGGTGTCGAGTGCATAGTCGGCAGTGCGAGTGTCGGTGAGTTTAAATTCGAATGTTACTCTCGCGTCTTCAAATACTTCTCTTCCCACTCCTTGTTGGCGAGTTGAGCTTTGCGTTGCATCTCGTCCAACTCCTCGTCTGTAGGTATTTTCCCATCTTTGATTACTATGTCGTAGTGTGGTCTTTGAGGTACTTGTGATGTCTTTATCGGATAATTGGCTTGTTGATCTATCGGTTTGCTGAAATCGAATACTATCTTTTGGGGCTTCTTCTCCATACTTAAATAGATTTTGTAATGCGGTTGCTAATTTAGATAATTTTTCGTTACCTGTAAAGTCGGCGTTTAAGAAAAGTTCTATATTGCCATCTTTAACAAGTTTTTCGACGAGCGTAGCTGTTGCTTCATCGGCCCAGTCTTCTTGCTTATAGAAACGAACTATATTTTTATAATCGTCTTTATAATTCGTTTTTAGCCATTGCAATGCGGTTAATCCATATTCATTCTTTTCTTTAAGAGAAAGTTTTTTGAACAATATGTGAGTTGTTTCATGGAACCATGTTGTTACAGCTTCATCTATATTTAATGTCTTTGCCGGGAATACAACAGATAAATTTCTTTCGGGAATAGACACACCAGAAACAAAAGGCTCGTTGAAGCGTTTTTTAATGATGTTGTATTCTTCTTCCCCGAGGAATCTTCGCATATACTCAACATCATCTGCATTATTAACTACAGCGGTAATTCCACACGCATGGCTAAGATTGTATGTACTCGCTATATTGTTTATAATTTCTGTAGCAATCTCCGTAAAATTGGTATGCTTGTTGGTTATGCCAAGAGTTTCTTTTCCTATATTTCTGTTGTTATCAGGTGAGGCTGTTGTAGTGTTATATTGTTTTACAACGGCTCGGGCGTAGTCGGAGAGCGACTCGCCGGGGTTGATGCTACGGAAAGAGGGTTGTGTGTCTTTGGGGCGTATCCTATAGAAACCACTGTTATTTTCGGCTTTGCGCTCCTTGATGTATGTAGCGAGTAGATCGCCTTGTTGTTGCTGTTTCAACTCTTGTTCGCGGCGATATTTATCGGTAAGCTCCTCTTGGTATTCTTTGAGGTTTTCAATCTTTTGATTGATGTCCTCAATGGCCTTTTGCGATTGCTCGGTTTGACGTACAATGTCATCTACGTTTACACCTTTCTTTTGGAGACGTTCTTTTTCTTCTTGGATATCAGCGACAATGGCATTTAATTTATTCTCTTCACTCAACAATCTGTCTGCCCAATAGCTATTACCACCGGCAGCCCATTCTTTGAATTGGTTGATTTCTTTTTTCTTGCTTTCGAGTTTCTCTATGAGCTTGTTGTAAGACTCGTACTTGCGCAACACGAAAGAGAGGTCGGCCTCGATTTGAGTGCGTTGTTGTTGAAATTTTTCGCGCTCTTGTTTGGTAACAATCTCGGCGCGTACAGCGGGGTCGGTAATAAGCGCAGTCTTGAGTTCGGATGTATCAATGTCGCTTACGTCCAAAGTTTCAGCACCTTTTTTCATAGCTTCATTGTATAAACCTTGCTTGAGTTGCAGGCGTTGAAGCATGAATACATCGACACTGTTGTTGGTGAGCATGTAGTTGATGCGTATATTCTCCCACTTGTTTCCTTGTCGCCAGCCTCGACCTTCGATTTGACGAAGTTGGGTAAAGTTCCAAGGGAGAGAGAGTATATACATATCGGTAGTGTTCTCTTGGAGGTTAAGCCCCTCTTTGATTGCCGGGCTACCGATAACGACTTTAACCTCGCCATTGTTAAATGCCGATTGTATATTGACACGCTCGGCATTGGATGTAGCACCTGTAATGATGCGTACCTCAGAGGGCTTAAATCCGCTCTCATTTACGAGGTAGTCGCGTATCATGGGGAAGAATTCTACGCCTACCTCGGAGTAGATAATCTGTCCGGCATCGGGTCGATCCTTTTTGTTTTGCTCTATCAGCTTGATAGTCGTATTGATTTTGGGAGAGTTCT
This sequence comes from Bacteroidaceae bacterium, assembly GCA_017647725.1. Taxonomy (GTDB): domain Bacteria; phylum Bacteroidota; class Bacteroidia; order Bacteroidales; family Bacteroidaceae; genus HGM04593. Next base: position 3,666 of record JAGCKB010000203.1, on the reverse strand, counting down.
TAACAAACTCGCGGTGATTTTTGGGTCGGATGCCCAACAGCGATGTTGCATAGGGAGAGAAAGCAGCTGCACGCGCATGTCCGATACCTTGCAATACGGTGTCATTGTCGTTGAGTAGGTCTTGTACAGCCGCCATTGCATCCTCGGTGAGTTCGTTGGGGTTGATTTTGTACTCTTTGTTGTGTCGGTCGGGGCGTACCAATTCGGGATTATCTTCTTCGCCTTTGATGTCGATAAACTCACTGAGGAGTTGTTGGAAGAGTCCGTTGTTGCGGAAGCGACGAACATTGGTTTTCTGTGTGGGGCGACCATTTGCGCCGATTTCCAATTCGTTGTCGGCCTCCATGAATGTAGAGAAGAATTGGTCCACATGGAAGAAACCTTTGCGCTTCAGCATTTTATTGCCCACGAGAGATAAGATAGAGTAATACTCAAGAGGCTTGTTGGTAAAAGGTGTAGCCGATAGGAGTAATACGTTACGACCGTTGTTTTCCTCTTGGATGTATTGTGCAGCGAGCCATGTTTTGAGTCCGAGGTCGCTTGTGCGTTGGTTTTGGCTACGGAAGTCGGAAGAAACAGACTTGTCGAGGCGAACTTTACTAACGATATGGTTGCAGTTGTGTACTTCATCGACAGTGAGCCAGTCGAAACCGAAGTCTTCGAAGCCATAAGAGGTTTTGGCTCCACGTTTCATTCTGCCTTTGAGTTCTTGTTTCTTTTCAATCTCCTTCTGTATATCACGCTCGCTCTGGTGTTTCTTGAGGTCTTCGGTGATGTATGAGAAACGCTCTGCCAATCGGTTGTATGTATCGTCGCTGAATGACATAGCTTTGAGACCCTCGTATGTAACGAGTGTAAATTCGCCATCATTCACCTTGAAGTCGGTCAAGTCGTAGCTTGTGCCGAGATTTCCGAGTGTATTGACGGTAGCTTGTGGCAATACCTCTTTGATAGTCTCCACCCATTGTTTAAGAATGTTATCATTGGGAACAACGACCAAAGGTTTGGTTGCGAAGCCGCGAGTCATGGCCTCGTGCATAGCGAGAATACCCGAGAGAGTCTTACCAAAACCCACTTCATGAGCCAAAACACCCACACCTTTAACAGTCATGCGACCGATACCGGCCAACTGAACGCTTGTAAGTTTGAGCGGTCTGCCCCGGAAGTCTTTGTTGATAGTAGAGAACATGGGAACGCGCGAGTAGTCGGGGCGATAGGTAGAGTTGTATTCGCGGTTGAAAGCGGCGACAACTTGGTTTTGTGCCGATTGCGAAAGTTCCTCGTTTAAGAATTTGACAAATAAGTCATTTGCTACTCTCTTGCGGCGTTCACGCACGAGTGCATTACGCTCTTTGTCTTGTCCGTAAACCTGCTCATTGTTTACATAGCCCCTAACCTCCCACGAAGAACTGTCGCCAAAGGCTTGATATGGCAACTTGCTACAGAAGTCGATAAACGCATCTCGGAGAGTAATGCTACCCTTGTCGGTGTCGATGTAGAGATTTTTGACAAATGTTGTATTGGGCGAAATGGTAATTTCGCTTAAACCTTTGCGCTTGGGCAATACACTCATGAGCAAACGTTTCTGTTTGTCGTATTGCTCTTGTCCGTAGGTGGCGATTATATTCTCTTTCTCGCTCTCTAATTGGTCGAGCTTGGCATAAATATCACCCTCGGCGTAGTAGAAGTCGTGCATGGCACGTCCGCCTATGTAGTTGGCATATTTGCGATGTTGTGAGGGGTGGTTGATGGTGCCGTCGTACTCGGTGTCATAGAAAGCCTCCACTTCGCCTTCGCTGAATTGGTGCGAGAATTGCTGTGAAGTAGGAACGGTTTCGGCACCTCTGTTAAGCTCAGTTTTGTATTTGCTTTTCTTTGTGGTAGTATTTGCGGGAGCCGGGTTGTTGGTTTCGTCCTTGGCTGTTTGGACAATAGCTGTAGCTTTATCGGGGCTACCTGTTTCGTCGATAGCGTCTTCGATATTGTTGAGGTTGTCGTTAGAGGGTGCAATGTCGAGGCGGTTGGCTAATTGCTCGGCATGGTCGCGCTTGATAGCCTCGATAGCAGTGTCGATGTCTCCTTGCACATAGTCTTCCATCTTACCGTATCGGCCTTTGCGTTGTTTTACTTCGCCCAATACTCTCTCGGGGTATTGTTCAAAGTAGGGAGTGTGGTCGGCAGTGGGTATAGAGCTGTCTTTGCGAAGCACTACAATATCAGTGCCTACCTGTGTAGCCTCAAATGCACCACTTGGCAGACGGTATGCAACTTCTATGGTATAACCGCCATATCGGGTGTGTCGGTCGATCCATGAGCTGGGCAATACCATTGCCAATACGCCACCTTCGTTGAGTACATCGAGAGAGCGTTTGACAAAGTAGTCTTCGTATCGTGCTATCTTGCTTTCCTCGCCGAGACCTTTGTACAATCCACGATGTGAGCCATAAGGGGGATTGCCGATAATAAGGTTGTACTTTTGAGGTAGAGGTTTCTTATTGCCTGCATCGTCGATAAATTCGGTCTCGAAAGAGCGAAGATTAACATCAATGCCGGGATAGAGAATCTTGGCAATGCGTGCAGTAGTGGGGTTGATTTCGAATGTTACAATCTCGGATGTAGGGATGTTATCGACTGCAGAGATAAAGTTGCCCACTCCTACACTCGGCTCTAATACCCGTATTGCATTTGAGTTGTTGAAGTATGGAGTAATGAGCATACTTACTGCATCGACAATCTTACCGTCGGTGTAGTATTCGTCGAGTATGCCGTGTCCTTTCTTGGCTACACCACCACTCTTGTATTGGTGGCAAATAGCCCTGATGTCGTCGGTAATGGGCGCAGTAATAACTACCCGGCCATCGACGATGTCGGTAACAGAAGAGACAATTTGGCTAATCTCCTCGTTGGAGTAGTTTTTGTTTACATCATAGAGAGGTCTATCTCCAAGTTGATTGCCGCTTGTTCGAGTGTTCCCCCTCTTGCTTCGGCCAATCTCGACAGCGTGTTGTAGAGGTGTTCGGGGCTCCACTGACTCAGCTTCGGGAAGTTTTTCTCGTCGAGGTTGAGTTCTGCTATTATTTGTTCGGGTGTCTTGTTCTCTTGCATCTTCGTTGTTGTTATCGGTGTTATCAAATAGGTTTAATTGGTTAGAGGACGAAGGTAGGGATTTTTTCTTTTCGGTGGAGCGTTTGATGCGCTGTTTTGCAACATTGACTTCGTTTGTAACTTCGGCCTCGCGTGCTATGTTGGTAGCAGTGGCAGTGAGGTCGGGTACCGTGCGGTCGAAGTTGGTAATGTCGAATTGTTGTACCTCGTCGTAGGGTGTCATGTCGGTGGCCAATCCGTTGTCGATGACTTCGGGCAGGTCGCGTGCGCCATTGTAGAATGCCTTGAGGTATGGGCGTATGGTGTCGCCGAGGTCGGCAATCATAACACGAGCGAAGTCGGTAAAAGATTTGATGCCTCGGTCGATGTGTCCTACAGCTATTTCGAGTCCGATAGATAAAATCTCGGGGTCGATGCCGATGTTCATTTGTCCGCCGAGTTTTTTGCGGAGGCGTTCACGAAGTTCGGTCATTCGCTCGTCGCTAACAAGGCCGAATTGTCCTTGGTTGGTGGGTTGCTCTTGCGAATTAGTGGCTTCAGGGGCATTAAGGCCGACAGGGG
>JAGCKB010000202.1 GCA_017647725.1 Bacteroidaceae bacterium | reverse complement strand
TGTGCCCTCAAATACACCGACAGTATCATAAGGATAGATATAACCACTCATCGTTATTGGCTGTCCGCTGAAATTAGGGTCGACACGCGCTGTAGCCTGGTTGGTATGTGCAGTGAGGGTAACATACACCGTTGCCGAGAAGTTACCTCCTTGAATAACGTAGCTGTAGAAAATATTACCCTCACTATCCTGCGACATACGTTCACCGCTGATATTGCCCTCAAGGGTTATACCACCCAAACCGTTGGGGGAGTATATGTTGGAATTGTTAAAGGCGGTCTGAACAGTTCCTTGTCCGTCATTAATAGAAACATAATTGGTGCTTTGCGTTACAAACCTTGTAACACCATTGTTAAATGTAACATTAGATGCCTCGAGCGCCCACGAACCGCTGCGCAGCGCCTCTACAGCCTGAACATAGGCGATGGAATCCTCTTGATGTTCACGACGCTCTTCGGCCGCTTTTTTTCTTAGTCGCTCGGCACGCCAGGCTGCTTCGCGCTCAGCCTTTGTCATCTTTTTACTACTCTGCGAGAATACGCTTACCTGCAAACCAAATGCAAGTAGCAACATAAAAAACAGATACTTTTTCATAAGCGATAATTTAAAATGTTCTTTATTGTAACAACACTTTTTTCGGTTAAAACAAATGAAAAGAGAAGTGTGCCATTAAAAATGTTGTAATATTTACTAAAACCGTTTTTCAATTACATAAAATTGTTTATCTTTGCGGTAAACCGCGAAGAACAACTGCACTCGCAGCGAAATTAAAGTAAACCTTTTATCTCGCTCGTTGGTAAGGTTCATTGCGCTAAGCGCGAAGTTTGACTGCGCTAAACCGCGAAAATTTTGATGCCGATACTATTAGGCACATTAGAATAATAGGAATGAAGAGACATCTTCTTACATACATTGCAGCGCTACTGTTGGCAGCGTGTGGCAATAACAACGTCGAGAATTGGGAGTTGCGCACACCCGACGGCTCGGATGCTCGTACCGTCTCCATAGATACAATGGAGATGAGTAATCCTTTTATCATATTCGACAAGAGCCGATTGACATATTATATGACAGGTGACGGTGGTTATGTGTGGAAAAGCCGCGACCTGCACAAGTGGAACGGCCCATACAATGTTCTATCACTTGACACACTCGAATGGATGGGTGCTCATCCGCAGATTACTGCTCCCGAGATTCATAAATATAACGATAAATACTATTACGTAGCTACATTTACACGCCCCGATGTTACCATCGACAATGTAGACGGCAATGATGTTCCTCGTCGTTCGTGCCAGCTTTTTGTTGCCGACAGCATAGAGGGCCCATATAAGCCTATCCCTGCCGAAATGCCTTTGCTTCGCGCCGACCAGGCGTCTCGCGGTGCTACATTTATAACAGATGAGTATGACTCGGGATACCTTATTTATAGCCACGATTGGATTCAGAGTCGCGAGGGTACAACACAAATAATACTTATGACCAAAGAACTTTCGCGACAGATTGGCGAGCCATATATTATGTTCCAGGCATCGCAGAATCCCTGGTCAAAGGAAGAGGGTGGTGAGCCTTCGCCAATTATGGATGGTCCCTGGCTTTTCGACACCGAAGAGCGCGAACTTGGAATGTTATTCACAACCGAAATAGATGGAAAAGGTGCTCTTGGAGTGGCCTACAGCGAAAAAGATCACGGACTGAACGGTCCTTGGCACATAATGCCCAATCCGTTGTTGACAGGCGGCTACGGACAAGCAATGCTATTCAACGACTTTGACGGTTCACTTGTTATGGTGCTTCATAAAGATACCGTCATAAATGGCAAAAGAAAAAACATTCCACAGCTAATTGAGGTAGATAACCAATTTGCACAATTAAAGATAAAAGGCAAATACAATTTTTAAAACCTTTAAATATAAACAATTATGCGTTTAATCATTGAACCTAATTACCAGCAGCTTTCGAGCTGGGCAGCAACTTACGTTGCAAAGAGAATTAACGAGTTTAACCCCACACCCGAGAAGCCTTTCGTTCTTGGTCTTCCCACCGGTGGTACTCCTCTTGGTACTTATAAAGAGCTTATCAGACTCTATAACGAGGGTAAAGTAAGTTTCC
>JAGCKB010000201.1 GCA_017647725.1 Bacteroidaceae bacterium | reverse complement strand
CCCTACTGTTCGCGAGAATTGTCGTCGAGGTAAATTGTTAATATTCATTGCTTTTTTCATTGCTTGTAGGGGCGATTTGCAATCGCCCGAAGCATCGGCAAAAGTAATTTCCAAACAAATCCGCGGCACCTCTTAATTACAAACAAGAGGAGCAGCCGTTCACTCGCTTTGAAAAAAAACAAGCAAGCTTGATGTTTTTTTCGCTCGTTTTTGCTATATTTGCCTAACTTAAATGAAAATTGGGCAATCTGCAAATGATAATTTGTATAGCATATTATCTGCTTTGCTTTATTTCTGTAAGTATGAATATATTTTTTTTGTGATTTAATATTATTTACTAACCCTAAAATTGTGATTATGAAAAGATTCTACATCGCAGGATTGGCGCTTGCTTGCTTGTTGTGTGCAGCACCTGTATCGGCTCAGACCGATGACGCTGTTTATGATTTCGCAGGTTTCAGCGACAAGAATCTGCTTGAGCTCTTCTACAATGCACTTCAGGATGGACGTAACTATCCTACATTAGAGGAGTTTGAGGCAGCCGGTATTCAGGCTTCGGATATAGCCTTTGTTCGTTCACACGTTCGTCGTGCAGCTATTATGAGCCGCGCCGACCGTCTTGTTCCCGGTACTTATGAGACACGTAACCTTTGGATGAATATCCCTATGGATGTTGGTTCGGGTGGTGATGCCGGTTATCCCAGTGATAAGTTTGCTGCCGACGTATTCTCAATGTGGCAGTACACTAACCTCTTCGGTTCTTGGAACCACTCTATTTTCCAGGCTCCCGGTGCGTGGGTTGATGCTGCTCACCGCAATGGTACCGACATTATGAGCGGTATTAAGTTCTTCGAGTCTTGGACAGCAGGTAGTGGCGACGGTGAGTATAGTGCTCTCATCACCAAGAAGGATTCTAAGGGCGAGTTTATCTATGTTAAGCCCCTTATCAACTGTTTGATGTTCTTCGGTGCCGACGGTATCAACTACAACTGGGAGGATAACAGTTATTCAAATGCCGACATCGTAAACTTCCACAAGCAGCTTTACAAATATGCTGCCGAGGTTGGCTTCGATAACTACCACAGTGGTATCTACACATCAGTTTCAGGTCTTAATGCAGGTAACGTTGAGGCTCTTTATGGTTCTACTGCAAAGGGTAAGACTCACGATACAATGCTTAACTATGCTAACGGTGACTTCTCTTATCAGATTGGTCCATCGGTACTTGCTGCCGAGAATGCAATGGGTACTGCCGATGGTCTCTACACCGGTGTGTGGATTGTAGGTATGGACCGTCGTTGGAGCGACCTCGACAATGGCAATGCTCACAGAGCAGGTATCTGCCTCTGGGGTGAGCACGGTCAGAGCCGCTTTATGAGCTACAACACAGGTGACGGTGCTTACGATACTCAGGGTAACTACCAGCGTCTGCTCGAGCGTGGTTTCTCGGGTGGTAACCGTAACCCCCTTGAGCGTCCCGCTATTAGCAATACAGGTAACAACTGGGAGAAGGATGGCGACAAGCTGCCTCTTTCAACTTTCGCAGGTATGGCATCTTGGATTCCCGAGCGTTCGGCTATCCAGGGTAACCTCCCATTTGCTACTCACTTTACTCTTGGTAACGGTGACCGTTATTTCTATAAAGGTAAGAAAGCGGCTGCAAGCAGCTGGTACAATATGGGTGCTCAGGACATCGTTCCCACCTATCGTTGGCTTGTTGTAGAGAGCGGCGACCACTCTAAGGTTGCTACAAACATCGAGGTTAACTATACTCACCTTGACGCTTACACAGGTGGTTCTTGTATCGAGCTTACAGGAGCTTCTAACAGCAACGGTACCGATATCGTACTTTACAAGACAGCGCTTGAGGCTTCTACAAACGCATACGCAAAGTTGGCAGTAAAGACTTTGAATGATGTTAAGGCTTCTGACCTCTACCTCATCGTAAGAAAGCAGGGTAGCGAGGAGTGGAGCGAGTACGCATTCGGCGAGGTTGCAGGTAACAACTGGGAAGAGAAGAAGATTAATCTCGCAGGTGTTGCTGCAGGTGATGTTATCGACCGCATCGGTCTCCGCGTAAAGGGTGCTAACAATAATTATCAGCTCTACGTTGGTAAGCTCGAGATTAACGACGACAACATGGTTGCTCCCGCAAATGTTAAGGACGTAATTGCCGAGGTTAAGAAAGAGACTAAGGCCTCTATGACTATCAAGCTTCACTGGAATGTTGATGCTACTGCTACTGCACGTGCCGACTGGGGTCTTGTTTACAACGACGAGGCTAACATCGACCACTTCGAGATTCTCTACAAAGTAGGTGAAGAGGGTAAGGTAGCCCTTGTAGGTACAACATCACAGTGGGCAACAGTTGTTCCCAATGTACGTTTCGAGAGCGTAAACGACGTTCCTTATGTAGGTGTTCGCGCCGTTTCTACCGACCTTAAGACATATTCACCCATTGAGTGGGTCGAGGTTGCACGTGCACCTCAGGCATCATTGCCCGATGAGGTTGAGGAGGATACTTACGGTATCAGCGCAATGGATCCCAACTGCGAGGGTGCAGGTATTGCACGTGAGCAGCGTTACGTAGAGAAGGTTATTACCACAGGTGCTGTTCAGGATCTTAACTACTCGGCCGATGGCCCTGTAGCCGATGGTTCACAGTATGCCGATGCTCGCGACCAGGTTCTCGTAGTTGAGCAGGGTCAGGAGGTTACAATGACAATCAAGTGTGCCGACTTCAGCGACGGTCTCAAATGGTGCTTCGCTGGTGGCTGGCTCGACCTTGACGCAAGTGGCGACTTCAACCACCCCGGTGCAATCGAGGAGGACCCCTTGAGCGAGCGTATCTTCTTCGCAGGTACACTGCGTGCTGCTACTCCCGAGTTCCAGAATCCCGGTCTCACATTCACATTCAAGGTTCCCGAGGATGCAACTCCTGGAAAGAGCCGTCTGCGCATCGTGTTCTCTGACGCTTGGTTCGCAGGTATGTTCCTTCCCACAGGACTCCACGCTAAGGGCTTCTCAATGGACTTTGGTGCCGAGATTAAGGGTTCTAACCCCGGCCGTGTAGCTGCTGATACACGTGACCAGGGCGAGGCTGACGAGCCCGAGGGACTTAACGGTGATGAGACCTCTGTTGAGGAGGTAGCAGGTGAGGTTTCGGCTGCTGTTGCAGGCGAGGGCGTCATCAACCTCAGCAATGTAGATAAGGCTTGGGTTTACAGCGCCGATGGTAAGCTCGTTAAGTTTGTCAGCGGTAATCCTACTCAGGTTGATGCTGCTGCAGGTATCTACCTTGTTAAGATGCAGAATGGCAACATCATCCGTTCGGCTAAGGTTGTTGTTGAATAATCATTTACAGCATAATATTTTTGAGCGACTCTCCTTAGAGGGTCGCTCTTTTTTTTGCCTTTCATTGCGCGTAGGGGCGATTTGCAATCGCCCGAAGCATTGCTTTTTTCATCTCTTACCGTTCCGTCGGATTTTGTTAATCCGGCGGTTACGAGTATAAGCATCTCCAGATGCGAAAAAATAATTCTTCCGGCAGAAGTTATTGTCGGGATGTGAACATCCCTATACTCAGGAACGGGGGATGAATGAACATCCCCCATAACAACTTACTTCTGTATTATGTGCCGTTCCGTCGGATTTTGTTAATCCGACGGTTATGAAAGTATCTTCATCGTACTTAATTGCGGGTAGGGGCGATT
>JAGCKB010000200.1 GCA_017647725.1 Bacteroidaceae bacterium | reverse complement strand
TCGCAATCTCTTCGTAACGTATCACAGCACAACGCTCCGAAGCAATATTCTGTTTAAGCATACTTATAACATCGGTGTTCATTGGCACAGCATATTTACATCGGGCAAGATTAAACCACTGTGCAGGATTAAGCACAGGTACTCCTTCGAGCTGTATTATGCGATTGGCAAGCATCTTCGCGTGAAGATACTCCTCCTCGGCATGCTCCTCGAATTCGCGCTGAACATCAGCACGCATAGCACCCTCGACAACCAAACTACCTATCCAATACTGATAATAGGCAAGCCACTCCTCACTGAGCGCAGCATTAAGCTGCTCTAACAACTTAGGCAGGTCGATACGCTGCCTTAAAATCATCACACTCTCTTTAGCCATAATACCGAAATTATACAATGGTTAATAGTAATATATTATATAAACAGCAGGGGCGACATTTTGTTTATATTGCAAACTATTGGAAGCTTCTTAGAAGCTGTTTAAAATTATATCGCCAAGTTTTTTATAGAGCAAGAATAGAATGTTTATTTATTTTTAAAGGGCGCATAGCGGGCTATGTAACCGCAAAAAAGAAAGAAACAGGCATTATTGAACATAAAAAACGGCGAAACTATCAGCTTCTGTAAGAAAATATTTTTTAGAAATTTAAACAGCTTCTAAAAATATCGGATAAAAATTAATCATATAATATTGTTTTAATATAATAAAAAATATTAAATTTGCGACCAATAAGGGGCATATAGCAGCCTCGCGGCAACCTTGTTGCCTATTATGTTGAATATACAAAAGCCAAGAACAATGAAACTCGCCGTTGTAACAAAACCGACATTTTTCATTGAGGAGGACAAAATTATAACCCGACTGTTCGAGGAAGAGCTTGATTATCTTTTCCTTGACAAGTCGTATCCTCATCCACAATACATAGAGCGTCTGTTGAATCTTATCCCCAAAAAGTATCACAAACGCATTTTCACTTGTAACAACCGACTTATGCAGGACTATAAGTTGGCCGGTCAGTTGTTCCCTCCCGGTTCGCCCCACCCTACAGAGAAACAGAGTGGCAAGCTTGTGGGATATGCAGCTAACCTTAAGGAGTTGTACGAGTTCAAGGGGTTCTATGAGATTATGTGCTTTGGTCCTATGGGACGCACATTCCATCAGAGTGCCGAACTCAACGAATATGGAAAGAAAGTAATCAATAAGAGAGTATGGGCTTTCGGTGACATAGACGAAGGTAACCTAAAGCGCCTTGCTTCATACGGTTTCGGCGGTGTCATCCTTGACGCACAGGTGTGGAATCGTTTCGATTCGTGCCGTTCGACCGACTACAGCGAGCTGATGGATAGTTTCAAAAAGATTCAGAAGCTTGCCAAGAAACTTTAACAACACAAATTAGAAATAAGACAAATAAAAATAACAAACTAAACACTTTACCTTTATGAACAATACCCCTTATATGGTATTCTCGGGAACTAAATCTCGTTACCTTGCCGAAGAAATTTGTAAAGAGTTGGGCTGTCCTCTTGGTCAGATGAACACAACCTATTTTGCCGACGGTGAGTTCGCGGTCTCTTATGAAGAGTCAATCCGCGGTAAGAATGTATTCCTCGTGCAGTCGACATTCCCCAATTCGGACAACCTTATGGAGCTTCTGCTTATGGTTGATGCTGCAAAGCGTGCATCGGCAAAGAGCATCGTAGCAGTAATGCCCTACTTTGGTTGGGCACGCCAGGACCGCAAAGACAAGCCCCGTGTATCTATTGGTGCCAAGCTTGTTGCCGACCTTCTGAGCGTAGCAGGTGTAAGCCGCATTATCACAATGGATCTTCACGCCGACCAGATTCAGGGATTCTTTGATATTCCCGTAGACCATCTTTATGCGTCAATGGTATTCATCCCCTATATCAACTCACTGAAACTCGACAACCTTGTTATTGCAACTCCCGACGTTGGTGGTTCAAAGCGTGCAAGCACATACTCTAAGTTCTTGGGTGTACCTCTGGTACTTTGCCACAAGACACGTGCCAAGGCCAACGTAGTTGACACAATGCAGATTATCGGCGATGTAAAGGGTAAGAATGTAATCCTCGTCGATGATATTGTAGACACAGCTGGAACAATCTCTAAGGCTGCTAACCTGATGATGGAGAACGGTGCCCTCTCGGTACGTGCCATTGCATCACACTGTATTATGTCGGGTAACGCATCGGAGCGTGTACGCGAGTCATCAATGACCGAGATTGTATTCACCAACAGCATCCCCTACGACAAGGGTTGTCCCAAGGTAAAACAGCTCTCTATCGCTAAGGGCTTTGCCGAGGCAATACAGTGCGTACTTAACAACAAATCAATAAGCAAGCAGTACGTTTGCTAAATGAACCTTTTCCTATTCTGTATTGTTAAGATACAATGATGAAAAAGATTCTTTCGATATTTACACTTCTTGTAGCACTCGTTTCGTGCTCGGGAGGAAGCAAATACACCATCAATGGCACCATAAACGGTGCCATTGATGGTGATACTGTACTATTGGGTTACTCGCTCGATGGCAGCGACTTTATCACAGAGCAAAAAACCACCATTGAAGGCGGAAAATTTCAGTTCAGCGGCAAGGTCGATGGCAGCAAGATATATTATATAGGATATAACTACACCGAGCCGCCCATCTACTCATTGCTATTCTTGGAAGGCGGTAATATCACTACCGAGGTTTCGCCCGAGGGAAGCATTACAACAGGTACTCCTGCCAATGACCTTAATGCAAAGATAGAGAAAGACCTCTTAGAGTATGTAAATACAATCTATGATTGTCAGATACAGATTTATGAGGACACTACACTATCGGACACCACTAAGGCACGACTAAGCCTGTTGGCAATGGAGGCACAACGTGATGCATCGCTATATATAAAAGAGGTAATAAATGATAACATAACCTCTATAGTAGGTATGTTCCTACTCGTCCAATATGCCGACCTCTTCGACAACGATGAGTTGAGCCGACTTGTAGGAAGCATCCCCGAGGAGATTATCGACCGCGATAATAACTGCATTTACGACATTCTCTGCGAGATAAAGAGTGAGCGTGAGAACCCTCATCCGTCAGAAGATAGCACAGACAATCAGGTCGAAAGTGCATTGGAACAGGCTATCAATGAAACGATGAGCAAAGAGTAACATTTACTACATCGAAACAAACAAGCCACGCTTTATAGCAGACACAAAAAAAAGATTTTCACAATCGAGTGAAAATCTTTTTTTTGTCTATATGACACTAATAATTATCAGTACTGTTCCTTCTCATTTGGGAAATCCTTTGACTTAACGTCGCTGATATAATTACCGACAGCGCTGCTTATTACAGTGTTAAGGTCGGCGTAGCGGCGCAGGAAGCGGGGTGTGAAATCAGCAGTCATTCCCAACATATCGGTGCAGACAAGCACTTGACCATCGACGCCACTACCGGCACCAATGCCTATCACTGGAATCTCGAGACTCTCGGCAACCTTAGTAGCAAGCTGCGCAGGAATTTTCTCAAGAACAATAGCAAAACATCCCGCCTCTTGCAATAGCTGAGCATCGTGGCAGAGCTTAGCAGCCTCGGCCTCATCCTTGGCGCGTACGCCATAAGTACCAAACTTATTTATACTCTGAGGAGTGAGTCCCAGGTGGCCCATAATAGGTATTCCAGCATCAAGAATCTTACGTATCGAGGGGAGAATCTCCTCGCCGCCCTCGAGTTTAAGAGCATCGGCGTGTGTCTCCTTCATTATGCGTATGGCATTTTTTACAGCCTCATCGGCATTCACCTGATATGTACCAAAGGGCATATCGGCAACGACAAGAGCGCGCTTTACACCACGAACAACCGACTTTGCGTGATAAATCATCTGGTCGAGTGTAATAGGCAGCGTTGTAATATTTCCGGCCATAACATTTGAAGCCGAGTCGCCTACAAGAATAATATCTATACCTGCAGCATCGATGATAGATGCCATTGTATAATCGTATGCTGTGAGCATTGCCAATTTCTCGCCTTTACGCTTCATCTCAATGAGGCGATGTGTAGTAACCTTGCGTGTGTCTTCAACAATATACTTCGACATTTGTGTTTATTGATTGATTGTTAAACATAGGATGCTAAAAAGGTAATGCATCCAAAAAACTGCGCAAAATTACAGCAAAAAATGCACCCTGCAAAAGAAATATGCGCCGAAAAACCTTTTTTTAAATTAAATTTGAGAGCAAGTGTTGCAAAATCGAATTAACTTCGTCTTTATTGTGAAAAGGTTTCAGTAGAGAGGAGAGATGACACACAGCGAGTTCAAAAAACGTTTCTTACCGTTGCATCAGATATTGTACTGCGAGGCATTCCGAATGCTTGGCGACAAATTTGAGGCCGAAGATGCTGTGCAGAATCTCTATCTCAAGCTATGGGAGAAGAGAGAGCAACTCACAAGCCTTGCCTCGCCCGAGGGATACTGTCGGGCAGCACTGCGAAATATCTGCATCGACCGTTGGAGGGTTTTAAGGATGCAAGAAGAGAAGAACTTAGAAATTGCCGAAGATATTATCAGCGAGGCACCACCCGAGATTGAGAGCAAGGAGACCGAGCAATGTCTGGCACATTTCCTAAGCAGTTTATCCGAGACACAGCAACGCATTATGAAAATGAATATGAGCGGATACAGTTTCAAGGAGATTGAGGAGATTACAGGCCTGAGCGAAGCAAACATAAGAATGATAATTTCGCGTTTGCGAAAGAGATTCAGAAAGAGTTATATAATATAAGGAGTTTGATTATGGATAATACGAAATTAAGAACGATGATTGAGAGTTTCTTCGAGGCCACGCTTACAGCCAACGAAGAGCGCGAGCTATGCTGTTATCTTCGCAACAATGATGTCCCTGCCGAACTCCATAAGGATAAAGAGGCAATATTGGCACTTTGCAGCGACGAGAGTGTAGAGGCATCATCAGCCGAGGCTTTTGCAAGAGTTGAAGCTATGATTGATGCTCTTGAGACAGAGCAACAGCCACAACCTACCGAGACACATCAAATGCCAAACATAGAAAAAGGGAAAATAAGAAAAATTCCCCGTTACGTATGGCAAGGTGTTGCCGCAGCAGCTGTTTTTATTCTCTGTTTCTTCATTCTCACGAACATAGAACAGGAGCAGACAAGTGAACACATTGCAATGGTCGAAGAGGACACATTCGACACCCCCGAAGAGGCTTTTGAGTGTACAAAGGAGTCGTTCGAGTTTGTACTTTTGGCAGTAAACAGCGCCAACCGCAGCAGACGCGAAATAAATGACGTAATTGAGCAATCGATAAATGCGCTCAACAAAAAAGAGAACTCTAACAAATAAAAAACAATAATTATGAAACGTTATATATTACTCGCAATAACTATGCTGCTGACACTGCTCCCCCTGCACGCACAGCATAAACAGCCCGACAAAGAGAAGAGCGAGGTTGAGAAGTTTATACAACGAGTATCGCGCATAAAATCGGCCGAGATAGACTATGCCTACATCTCGACAAATATGTTTAAACAGATGTTTGCTATGGTCGAGAAACACATCGAAGGAATAGAGGTTGACAATGTATTCGGCTCGATAAAAAGTGTGCGACGATTCGAGACAACAGGCAAAGAGGGATACACAACGCTCACCACAGCCCTGCAACCATTCTTGCAAGAGGACGAGCAGGTGATGGGAATGGAGCTTATGGCACTGAACCGCGAAGATGGAGAGCTATCTGTTATATACAGCGACAAAAAAAGCCTGCTTGTAATAGGTGACTACAACGACGAGACACTGAATGTAGTATTTATCGTCGGCCTATCCTACGAGACATTCATTCAAATTTCACCAGACTCACTTAATGGGCTACCATTATTTTAAATAACACATACACATAAAAGCAATATGAAAAAATATATTATAGCACTGCTGGCGCTACTCACAATGAGCGCACCCATAGTAAACGCACAAGAGGCCGACACCTTAGCTATAAAAGCGTTCCTTAAGAAGTTAAAAAAACTCGAAAGCAATAGTATAAGCTACGAAGTAATAACGGGAGAGAAACTGCAAAATATGCTTGTGGAGCAGCTTAACGAACAGACCGATAATGTGCTTGGTAACTTCAAAGGCAAGAATCTATTCGGCAAAGAGTTTACGATGATAAACATCAGTTCCGAGGACGAGGAGGGATACAATAAAGTGCGTACCCTTTTAGAGCGATACGATGCCTACGAGAGTGAAGAACTTTTTGGAATTCCTCTCACAGCCAACAATCGTGAAGATGGCAGCGAGAGTGTTGTTTATATGAGCGAAAATCACTCGATTTTGATAAACGACGAATTTGACGATGAGAGTATTGAAGTTCTCTACTGCAACTACAATCTAATGAATATATTAAATACTATTTTAGTAGATTTTACAGAGGTAATAGAGCAACAACTCAACGAGAGTATGTCGGATAATTTACACGGCAACGAAGATATTAACGTTTCTCTCTCGCTGTTCAACAACGGTAATATAACCTTTAACGGCAAAAAAGCAGAAGCCCCCACTCCGAAGCCCGTCGAAGCGGTTGGTTGCAACGCCCCGCAGATTCTTGCAGCCGTTTCAGAAAGCTACGACAATATGATAAAACCGTTAGGGGAGAGAACGCAAGACGAAGAGACCCAAGAGCAGATAGAGGAGCTAAAAGAGGAAAAATCGGAATCACTCGAAGAACTTGAAAATACTCTTGCCACGATAGATATTCCTTCGTTTATCGAGAACCCACTCACCGAGGAGGTATATATCGAAGTCCCCACCCTCTCGACCGAACTTGCGGCTCTGCAAAGCCCGCAGGCAAAAAACGGCATTTACGATTGGATAGCCTCGACAGGTTTTTGCAAAGGAGCCGAAAACAACTTCGATCAAAAGTCGGATATTATAACCCCCGATGATGTTCTTATGAAATATGCCATCGAGTATCTTCCCAAAGAACAGTGGCTTTTCGATGGTTACACAACCTGCAAAGAGGAGTTTATAACAAAATATCAGGGTGGCACCCCGGCTGTACTCTACCGAAAATCAGAAACCCCAAAGGGATACAATGATATGCTTGCCGACCTTAAGCCCCTGTTCGACCTTGAATTTGAAGAAAAATACAACAATCTCGAAGTTACCCAAAAGAGCCAACGAGAGACAAGCGGCAACCGATTCCTGAGACTATACGGCGAGGGAGATATTTCCATCTACCTACTCGACTGCCCCAAAGAGAAGTTATGCCTGATGGCAATTGTCATCGGACAGAGTGATTTTAAAAAGGCGGTGAATGATTACAGAGTAGGTGGAGAGAAGAACATTGCCGACCGCTACAATATAATTATAAGTGAGAATGGAATAAGATTCACCACCGAAGAGTATTTCTTTTCACCCAAGAAACACAAAAGCGGCCTACACATTGACTTTGGTTTAGCACACAAATTTATATTAAATGAATAACAGACTATGAAACAAAAAATTCTTTTTACACTGCTGTTGACTGCATTTGCCACCCTATCGGCATTTGCGCAGAAAAGTATGCTCGTTGCCTACAATGGAGGCTATTTTGTAAAGAACGACAAAGAGTGGAGCGAGTATCGCCCTGCCGACCGCACAGGCAGATGGTCGAGCTACAAACAATACAAAGAGAGCGAAGAGTTCTTCTATCTAAAAAACAAAAAGTGCCGAGTAGCCATCCCAAAGATTGAGAAAGATAAAATATTCATCGACCGCGAGAAAGAGGGGAAATGGGAGGTTGTATATACTCCGCTTAACATTTACACACTCTGTCCCGAGAGTGAGGGAGTTTTTTACTGCTACACTGCCGGTGATATTGCGGCCAGAGGTTACTTTGTGCGCGACAACAATATATGGCGCGAGTATCGCCCCCTGATGAAACGCAGCCGATGGGCCGAGTTCAAGCAGTGCGACGAGAACAAAAACTTCTTTATTGTCGAGAGCAAACATAACACAGTGTATATTCCCAAAAGCAATGATAAGAACTTTATCATAAAGAAAAAGGATAACAGCAGTTGGCAAGGAGGATACACCACTACCGCCATATACGACCGCTCGGCAAAGTATCGCTACAATTTTTACTTTCAACAGACACTTACAGCCAAAAGGAAGAAATTCGAAGAATCGGGCGAGAATGCACGTGTAAGTTTCGACAACAAGAATAACTTAGTTATAGCAGTTGATGGCAAACACTACTATTTCACATATACCTCGATAGAGATAAGTGAACTTGGAGGCAAAGAGGCAATTCTTATTACCATCGACAAGAAGAACCGACTATATCTGACCGATAGCAACACCTGCAATGTTGAATGTAAGGAGATTGGTAAAAACAGACTTTTCATAGGAGGAGACAGCAAGCTTTACAATCAGCTAAAGGCTGCGCTACTCTCAGGTACGTTCTGCCTTTAATTGGAATAGAAACAGATATATAAACAGCGTGCAGGGGCGGTCTTTATAATGCTCCTGCACGTGTATTTAATAAGCCTAAGAGCCCAATATATTTTTTGCTACTTTAGCTAACACATCGGGATAGGCAGGGAACGACTCCTTGCGCAACAACACACCATCGTCGCTGTGCATATCTCCAAGAACAGGAGCGCAGAGAGTGAAACAGGGAATACCATACTCGTCGTAATCCCAACTCTCGTCGGGTTCGGCATCGTGCACATAGGCATATTTCCCCGAGTAAGGACTCAAAATCTCGACAAGGCGGTGGGCTGTGAAGATATCAATTCCCATGTCATTCTCAATGGTAAAGGATGCCTGCTGTTCCCATCCCTCATTGGTTACATCAAGCACAATGGCAAATGCTATATTGCACTGCATACGTCCAAGAGCACATACCGTCTCTATGGCGCCACGCGAATCCTCCTCTTCGTCGCCTGTAAATGCTATTATTACATTATCGGCAAATTTTCCGTTCAACATATTCCATATTGTGGCTGCATTTGAGTAGCTATTGTCGAATGTGCCGTGCAAATATCCATCCCTCTCTTGGGCGAAACAGTGCGAGTAGACGGTATCGATGTGCGTGGAGACAAGCACTACCCTCTCGCCCACCTTGGGACGACGCTTACAATAAAGCATAGTAAGATTGCCACGGTACAAGAGTTCGTAGTCGCTCTCTTTTAAAAGATTCTCTATCGCCAAAAGGCGAGTCGTATCGGTAAATTGCTCTCCATTATCGCAACTGTTTACCGTAACCTGTGTCAGTATTTGTAAAAATTGCTCCATAAGTGTGGCTAAGATAGCAATTAATTGTATATCTTCGCGACAATTATGGAAAATATTATACGCAAAATAAAAGAATACTATCCTGTTTCGGACGAGGCATTGCAGGCTTTGATATGCGAGCTTCGCCCCACACACTATCCCAAAAACAGGCGTATAGTTGAATCGGGCGTAACCGACCATAATGTCTATTTCATTGAGCAAGGAGTAACACGTTCCATCTTCCACAAGGATGATATCGACACTACAACGTGGTTCAGCCAAGAGGGGGATATTACCTTTGGGATGTACTCGCTGTATCACAACAAGCCATCGGTCGAGAGCGTAGAGACACTTACCGACTGCGTGATATACACCATCCCCATTGACAAGCTTAACGAACTATACGAAAAGTATATCGACATAGCAAATTGGGGGCGCATAGTGCATCAGGATGTCAACTGCCTACTGAGCCACATATTCGTGGAGCGCCTGCAACTGTCGCCACGCGAAAGATACGACTGTTTTCTACAACGTTTCCCGGGGCTGCTCAATAGAATAAAACTTAAATATGTTGCCGAATTTTTAGGGATATCGATATATACCCTTAGCAGAATAAGAAGTTCTAAAATAGGATAAATGTTTTTTTGCTTTTAAGCAAATTTTTATAGAGGGACATTTTGTATCTTCGCACTCGATAATGCAAATGCGAATAATAAAAAAACATACAAAATGTCAGAAACAAAAAAAATCGTAACCGCATCGGCTGCATTTGCCGATAGCAAACCACACTATGCTCTACTCGATGGCCTGCGTGGCGCCGCAGCACTTATGGTCGTATGGTATCACGTATTCGAGGGCTTTGCCTTTGCCGAAGGGTCGGCGATAGATGTATTTAATCACGGACATCTGGGAGTAGACTTCTTCTTTATGCTCTCGGGATTTGTTATCAGCTATGCCTATGACAACCGTTGGAAGGCCGACAGCAGCAATCGTCTTACAACAGGTAATTTCTTTAAGCGTCGTCTCATACGTCTGCACCCAATGCTCATTATGGGCGCCATAATAGGTTTTATCACGTTCCTAATACAAGGCGGTGTAAAATGGGACGGAACAGAGACACCATTCGCGTGGACTATTGTTGCCCTTGTGCTCACAATGCTCTTTATCCCGGCCTATCCCGGTGCAGGCTACGACGTACGCGGCAATGGCGAGATGTATTCACTCAATGGCCCCAGTTGGTCGCTCTTCTTCGAGTACATTGGAAATATCCTCTATGCACTCTTTATCCGCCGCTTGAGTAACAAGGCTTTGGCTGTTCTTACAGCGCTGTTGGGTATTGCCTGGGCGTGGTTTGTTGCTACCGACGTTTCGGGTTACGATATGATAGGCATTGGTTGGACAATAGACTCGGCAAACTTCTTTGGTGGTCTTCTGAGGATGATGTTCCCCTTCTCGCTTGGTATGCTTATGGCACGTAATTTCAAGCCCTATAAGATTCCCGGAATATTCTGGATTTCCATCGTTGTACTTTTCGCACTATTCTCGGTACCCGCTTTTGCAAAGAGTGGCAGTATCAGCATAAACGGTATTTACGAATTTTGCTGCATAATGGTGGTATTCCCGGCTATTGTATGGTTGGCTGCATCGGGTAGCACAACCGATAATGTATCGACAAAAGTGTGCAAATTCCTTGGCGATATTTCTTATCCTCTTTACATTGTGCACTACCCCGTAATGTACCTCTTCTATGCTTGGCTAATAGAGAATAAGCTATATACCCTTGGCGAGACCTGGCCTGTCGTAATAATGGTATTTGCAATAAACATAACTCTTGCATACGGCTGCCTTAAACTATATGATGAGCCTGTGAGACGCTGGCTTACAAAGAGATTTATGAAATAATTTATCGACACGAAACAATAACAAATCGGATGACCAAAAAAAGGAAATTTTGGTCATCCGATTTGTTTTAAGGTTGAATAAGTAGAGCCTCAACTACATACGCAAATAGTGTTATACTGTGCGCTCAGGTTTAGTGCGTAACGAGAGAAGATGCTCTATTGCAGCAACAAAATTTTTATTCAGCGAACGATAAAGAGCAGCACTATCGGGTTTTACTGCATCCATCCAACGGGCAAAGAGAGCATTCGACAAGAAAGCTTTGCACTGCGCCACAAGATTATTCATACAGGAACTTTTCCAATTTGTGGGCATATCAAGGATGAAAACAACGCTGTCGCCCGAGTCGAAGACCTCGCTAAAAGGCGAGAGCAGCCCCGAAAGCTCGGCAACAGAATCGCGCCACAGAGGAAGGATTCGCTCCTCGTCATCCTGTGTAGATGCGACTAACTCGGCGGCCTGCAGTTTCACTCCCCAATTTGCCGACATACGATGCAACGCATCAAAAACATCTTTTTTATCTATTTCAATATTCATAGTTTTTTAGTATGTTTAGTTAAGAAGATTATAAAAGAGTCACAAGTAAGAAGCTTCTTAAATATGATGGAAACTATTTTCAAGATAGACGATTATCCCACGCTGTGCCAACATTAAACTCGACTGCCACAAGACGACTATCGCATTTAATACGTCCCACTACTGCAACAGCAAAATAGCGATAGGATTGTGTAGGGGCATATGGAAAAATAATATCGCTAAAAATTCGACGTCGTTCGCTCCCCGACACAATCTTAAAATTCTCGCCATCATTGCTACATAGCAGATAACAAGCCAGACCATTGAAAGAGTAGCTGCCATCGACCGGTGCTGCCGTTGCGTGAAGCATCATCTGCATAATCCTTTTATGCAATTTTGTTCCCCACAGCAGCGGTCGTGTCATAAGCAAGACACTATTACCGCCCTCTTCACCTCCCGGCATTACTATTTTTGTTTCGCAGTCATCGTTCATCAATGTTATCAGTTGTGGGTAGCTATTGGATATGTGCGCAAAGCTGTACATATATTTGTAGCAGGCGCCATTTGCCAACGAAAAAATATAACTATAGGGATAGTCGGGGTTAGTAACAATAAGTTCGCGATGCTCGTAGAGATAACCCACTGAAGCACCTCGCGAGTACTCTTTAAAGCTCTCACTCCCTACCCCATCCTCAAGTGAGACGATAGAGGCTATCCGAACAAGAGTACTCCTATTCGATGCAGTAGGTTCACACTCCAATGCAGCCGACAATGATGTGACTCGTCCACCCTCGATGAGCATAAGTCCCTTTTCGCTGATGAATGTAACACCCGAGTCAATACCGCGCACCGAGTCGGCACTTATACACACATCACGCGACAGAGGATAACACGACGAATAGGCCAACGTACCCGAGGCATCGGATGACATTGCCCATATACCATCGGCACAGAAGATATAAAGCGGATGCTGACCAAATTGTCCTTGTGATAATGCAGTTGTATTACTGCACACAGCCACAATATCCCTTTGCGAAGGGGTATATGTCTGAGCCAACGGAAAGAGAAAAGGATTATCGGTTGCCGACACTTTAAGTACATTGGCACGCTGCTCGATGCAGTTCTTCTCCTCGGTGCTATCATCCTCTATTAACTCTTCCCAAGAGGCATCGATAGGGATATTTGCAATAGATTTCACATCGTTAGCAAAAACATTCTCTTCAATCTTCACTACCAATGTATCGCCAACGGTTAGTACACCCACAAAATTAAATGTGCCATAGTAACCACCTGCATCAACCTGTGAAGCAAAGATAAAAGGTCTGCCATCATACATCCACAATCCATTATCGCTATAAGTCAAGGTATATATTCCTGCACGATACGAAAAGAATGTTTTAATATTCTCCTCGGACAGAATATAATATGCAACATTGCTGCTAAACACTCCCGATACCGAGACCTTAATCCCATCGTTAGAGGTATTCAGATAATATGCAATATTAAGCGATTTATGCCTTGTCAAAGGAAAACTTTTGCGATAAAGTCGTCGAGTATCACGAATGAAAAAAGTCATACGTACAGCCCGGGCGTCGGGATACTGAAGAAGAGGCGTTATATACTTATCTCCATTGCTGTAACCCACCATTAATTTATCGTAGTCGCGACGTACAACAGCCTTTCCATTAGTTGTCTCAATCTCGACATACACACTACCCGACAGAGTTATTGACGACATTGCAGGCGGTATAAAGCAGTGTGTGTCGTAACCCTTGAAAAAGGTCTCGCGTAACCCGGCAATATGCAGACGATTATTCAGCACGTAGGTATAATCGGCAGTGCGTGAGGCAAGAGACAGACTCTCCTCGCCAAGCTCTTGCGAGAGAGCCAATGACGATGGTGAAACATTGGATAGCGAATCGACAAGCCCTCCGTTGATATTAAACTCGGCAACCTTATAGAACTGCGCACATTTAGAGACATCATCAAAAATCTCGCTGCAACTTTTCGGCATATATACATCGGGAGCCGATAGTTCATCCTCCCCCTTTCGCGGAGCTATTTTATGTCCCGGAATTGAGCCTGATGAAAAAACATCTACCGAGACAATGATATTCTCCCACTCAGCGAGATTAAAAGCCGAGAAATTGAATTTAGGTGCAACCCCCTTTACCTTTACGGTGTAATAGGTCGAGGTAGCATCCTTGTCCTGCGGAACGGCAACAAAATTTCCATTGTCACTGTACACACCATCGATAACACTGTTGTCTTTTACGTAGTAGATAGGCGAAAAAAACGAGTAGCTGCCATCGAACAGACGAAAAGCATAGCGGAACATTGAACGGTCGATGTAACAACCTTTTGCATTCAGTTTTGCCACGCACTCATCGAAATAACCTTTGGAGGCATTCTCCCAATAGAGATTCTCATCCTCGTCACTTGTTGTCTTTCCGCTGCGATACTTATACTCGGTGATTACGCTCTCTACGTGTGGATAGAGGGTGAAGCCTAACTCGGGCATCGGCGGACGCTCGCCCAAGCGTCTGTATCGTCCTGCGTCGTACAGTGCATACAGAGTCGAGGTGCTTGTGAAAAAGCACACCAGATTACCCATAAACTCAATTCTTTTTACATCGGAGTAGAGAGGAATAATCTCGAGCTGCGGTGCTTCACTGCTGCTCAAAGGATTAAACTCATTGTCGTAGAGATAGACCGCGCCATCCTCCTGAGCAATGCACATATACACCCCGGCAATCTCGTGACGATAAACAGCACTGTATTTTCGCGATAACGAGGCAAGTATCTGTGGCGGTGCAATGGGTTGTGCCACACCATTTGCAATGCGCAGATTGATAAGTTCGGCGCATTCTCCATCTTTGGAATAAAGATTATCGGTACTGCGCACAATACCTTTGAATGTTATATTTTTAAGCATAGTATTTTCAGAAGTCGTTTAAGTTTCTTTTTTTATAGAAGTTGTTTGTTTCGCCAAATGAATGAGAACAACTTCTAAATTATTTCTCGAAAAACCTGCGCATAAGCGATAGTATTCCGCTTCGCCAAAGAATAAGAAAAATGAGCATTAATACAGCAGCAACACTCCACATCGAATAGCGCTTTGTATTTGATACGATTGTCTCCTTCACTACCTTTGTTATTGTGTCGTGCATCATCAGTGTGTCGGTGCGCAAACGGTAGCGATATAGTTTGCGGGTGCGAGTAATAAATACCGTATCGGCACTCTCGCGCACCCGCACACTGTCGTGCAGAAAGATACTATCGCGTGTATGAAAGGAGAGATATTGTACATTCACACGATTATTGCTTTCGCAATTCTCTTTTGTTCGGCACGACGCAACGAGCAACAAAAGCAGAAGAGGCATTGCCAATTGACAAGAGAAGAAGAAACACCTTTTCATAAGCTCCGCTGCTTGTTATTACATCTCGAGGTACTTTATAAGAGTAAACTCGCTACGCGAACAGAGTTTGATAAACTGTCCGGAGATAACCCCCTCGATAGTAATCTCACTCTTACACTCATCGAGTCCGAAGTGGTCTTGAAAAAGATACTCCTCCTCGCCATCAATGCTCACCATAACATCTACAGGAAAGGGGCCATTTTTGTGTACACGCACTCTTATGTCGCCACCTTCACATTCGAGGGGTTCACTCTCCCAGCACTCTCCGTTGAATGAATAATTAAGTTTAGAAACAGCCATAATCTATTGTTTTTCGTTCGATTGAAAATTATTACAATAGGCGGCAGCAATCCCCATAAGAGAATTTGCACAATCGCGCCGCTCGAAAATGTTGAAAAGCATTGCCGCACACTGATAGGCGACTGCCTTGTGCAATGCAGTATCGCTGCCCGATAGTCCTTCATCGGGATTATAGCGTGACTCATAGAGTAACTCCTTTACCTGTGGCTGACTCTCTTGTGGCAGAGAATAGTAAGATAGTACCACACGCCCGGCGGCATTATAAGACTCGACACAGACGGGACGGCAGCACCCGGCACGAGTATAATGATTATGCAGTGCGGCAGCAACTGCCGACTCCGATGGATACATCTGGAAACAGGGACGCTGCCAACCCTCCATCCTTAACGCAATGAGTTTTACAAAATCCTCGGGCAGCGTAATCTCACCCGTGAGAAACAACATAAATGCCGATACCATTGAGAGCAGCGACGACGAGAAAGAACTATTCGGGATGCTACTCGAAAGCGCCTGCACCGAACTGGTATCCTCTGTTGCCCTACGTTTCGAGACTGCATCACACAAGATAACCCCCGACTACATTAGCAT
>JAGCKB010000015.1 GCA_017647725.1 Bacteroidaceae bacterium | reverse complement strand
CATTGCGTATCTCTTCGAGCGATGCGTACGCAGCCTCCATCATACCGGCCTCTAAATAGATTCCCTTGATATTTTCATTATCCTTGGCTTCTTTTATGGAAGCCAGAATCTCGTCCAGTCCGCATGATAGCAAGTTTTCGTTCAAAAGACTTGCAATAGGGTTTTCCTCGGCTCGTTCATTAAGAACGCCGTCCAATGTAAGAACAAAGATTGAGTTTTTCTTGACGGTTGTTTCGATGTCCGAAAAGGTCACTATTCCTACTATAGAGACGATACTCAGGATTGAAAGGATTATACCGGCCAAGACAACTCCCAATGTGCTCGCAAATGTGAATTTGAAAAAATCTTTCATATATGTGTTTTATTTATTATCGTTATTTAAAAGGAATCTCGTAGATAAGGCTGTATGTACCGCCAAATGTGGTGTGGCGGCTGTTACCGAATCCGGGAATATACCACATACGCGAGTTACTGCCTGTGACCTGGTTGGCACGTGCTTTGTATCGTATGCTCCATCCCATGTGAAAATTTTTCAGAATCTTTACTTTTACTCCTACTCCCAGTTCAATCCAGCTGTAATATCCGCTTACGTCATTAAGGTCGAGACCAACCGAGCCGCCCCATACGGGGTCGGTGATAGGTGGTGCCGATACGTCGTAGTCGGCTCTTGTCCAAGCAAAGCGGGCAAGGCCGTAGATATAGCTATGACGGGGCTTTTCTCCTATTTTGTTACTGAAGTTGTAGTTGAGACCTATCTTGTAGTAAGGTGCTGCCGATTTATAATATATGCCGAATGTCTCATCGGTAAAGTCGGTGCTCCCATATCCTACCTCTACTATAGGATAGTATTTATTACCGAGATTTATCTCAATGGCAACCTCGCCGCTTGTATAATCCTCGAGTAGTGAATAGGCGTATCCGAAAAGGTCGGTCGATACGCTGAGACCACGAAAATCGAGAAAACGACCCGACACGGTGTCGTTTTTTACCTCCTCTTGTGCTGCTGCTGTCAGGGGGAGCAGTGCCAATAGGCTACTCAGCAATATATAGCTTGATATTTTCATTTGCGTCGAAATTGATGAATGGGTGAATTATAGCTGCCGAATCAATGAAATTCTTTGTGTGTCGCACTCCTGTTATGTTATGGTACATTCCTGTTCCGCAATCCATTGATATGAAATAAGGAATATTGGTGTGCTCAACAAAGAGTGTGTCGGTTGTTATTGTGCCAAATTCAAGCAGCAGTGTGTCGCACTCTTGTGTGTAGCACATAGGCAGGGCAAGCTCGGTGTCGCTTGTCATATTGTTTATAACAAGTGAGTCGCTGCCATTGACTACGAGTCTTATGTCAAGCGGTTCGGGGAATGTGTAGGGAACCTCGTCGCCTGTTATGGCATCTATGCTACGGAATAATGTGCGATAGTATGCTGTATTGTATATTTTGCAGTCTCCGCCATTGTCACAGGCCGAAAGTATTATTACAAATAGTAATAGTATTGCCGAAATTGTTCTTTTCATTGTCTCTGAAATTGTTTAAGAAGCTGTTTGAATTTTATTTTGGATTTATTTGAGAGTTATTATTGAGTAGATTTTCTTTCGCATTTTACAGGGAATAGCTGGCTATTTCCAAAAAATAAGAAAGTAAAGATGCCTATAATAGACTCAAAGAAGCCGAAAGCAGCCTCGCGATGTAAGTAATATTTTTCAATAAAATTCAAATAGTTTCTAAATCTCTTTTGCAATATTGTATTTGTTGCGCTCTTGCGATGTGCGGCTTATCAGCTCGGCCAAGAATCCGGTGAGGAACAGTTGTGTACCCAGAATCATCATCGTAAGCGACAGGTAAAAATAGGGCGAGTCGGTAATCAATCGGAAGGGGATGCCTTGTGATAGGGCATAGAGTTTGCCTATTCCCAGTACTGCGGCTGCAATGAAACCTATAAAGAACATCAGTGAGCCCCATAGTCCGAAGATGTGCATTGGGCGGTAGCTGAATTTAGATAGGAACCACAGCGACATTAGGTCGAGATAGCCGTGAAAGAATCGGCTTATGCCAAATTTACTTGTACCGTACTTACGTGCTTGATGGTGCACCACAAGCTCGCCAATTTTGCTGTATCCTGCATTTTTTGCAAGATAGGGTATGTAGCGGTGCATATCTCCGTATACCTCAATGCTTTTCACTACTTCGTTGCGATAGGCTTTCAGGCCACAGTTGAAATCGTGTAGGTTTTTTATTCCCGATACAAGACGGGCGGTGGCATTGAATAACTTGGTTGGAATGGTCTTGCTCAGCGGGTCATAGCGCTTCTGCTTGTAACCTGATACAAGGTCGTATCCCTCCTCGGTAATCATACGGTAAAGTATGGGTATTTCGTCGGGGCTGTCCTGTAGGTCGGCATCCATCGTTATTACAACGTTGCCCTGGGCACGCTCGAATCCGCAGTAGAGAGCAGGGGACTTGCCATAATTGCGACGGAATTTTATTCCGTGTATATTACTGTTCTTGCTTTGCAGTTGCTCTATAACCTCCCAAGAGTTATCCTTGCTGCCGTCATTGATGAATATTATCTCGTATGTGAATTTGTTCTCGTTCATCACGCGCTCTATCCAAGCGGTTAGTTCGGGCAGCGACTCGGCTTCGTTATATAACGGTATAATAACAGAAATATCCATTCTTAATATCTTTATTGTTGGTTACGTTTAATAAATAGTGCAATTACAGGAGCAATTATTGTACCGTTCATAAGGTTCGATGTGGTTATATTAAGTACAATATCGCGTATGCTTAAATTGGAATAGAGCTCAAATGCCTCTTTGAATTGTGTGGCTGAATCTCCATATATCTGTGGCTGCTGCTCTATTATCTGAACCATTTTACTCATTGTATCGGTAATTACCGTGCTGTCGAAAAATTTTAGATATATGTATATTGCTATTGCCGATAACAACGAGGCACAAATATACTCCATAAGTATAAACAACCATGCCTGAGTAAATCTCATAACATTATTGCAATATTTCTTGCGGAAACATTTTGCTAAATAGGCTGCATAGAATGGTGATGCAATGAATAGTATCATAAAAAAAGGCAGATATGATGGATTGGACATACCACCAACTGCTGCTGCATACATTGCTATCCATAGAAGCCCCAAAAAGGTACCTCCTCGCATTGCCTCGTTGTTAAATGTTTTTCGGTCTATATTGCTGAACATCTGTATTTTCTATCCTACTGTTTATAGAAACTGTTTAAGAAGCTGTTTAAATTTCTAAAAAAAATATTCATATAGAAGCTTACTGTTTCGTCGTTTTTTATATTCAAAAATGCCTGTTTGTTTCTTTTTTGCGGTTACATAGCCCGCTATGCGCCCTTTAAAAATAAATAAACATTCTATTCTTGCTCTATAAAAAACTTGGCGATATAATTTTAAACAGCTTCT
>JAGCKB010000199.1 GCA_017647725.1 Bacteroidaceae bacterium | reverse complement strand
GCAATACGCATCTGTTCATCGAGAGCAGCTGCAAAGCTACCATCCTCAAGACCTTTGTATGTAGGAGAGGTGTCGGAAACATCATTTCCATCCTCACCACGCAGACCACGCATTATCTTGTCATAATCACGCTGTGCAAGTTCCAACTTTTGTAAAATCACTGTACGGAACTCCTCTAATTCTTCATCTGAGTAACGAACTTTTTCAGACATAATTTTTCTAATATTAAAAGGTTAGTTAGTTTATTAGATTTATTTTTTTGTAATTGCTATGGTTAGCACAATACCATCGAGGTCGACCTCTTCGCCACCCTCTACATTATCGACAACCTCTATGCTGTCGGCAAGCACCTGATTGGCAATGTGTTCACTGAAAAGTCGCACCGCCTCGTCGGTCTCACTGTTCTTTGATATTGCAACAGCAATTCTGTCGGTAATTTCAAGGCCGTTATCCTTACGCATAGCCTGTATACGTTTGATAATCTCGCGTGATATTCCCTCGCGACGCAACTCCTCGGTAACCTCAACATCAAGCGCAACGGTAAGCGCACCCTCGTTGGCAACTGTCCAACCGGGAACATCCTCGCTGAATATCTCAACATCAGCAAGTTCAATTTCGGCATTCTGTCCCTCGACAACAAGAGTAATCTTGCCATCACTCTCGAGTTGTGCTATCTGCTCTTGCGACATTTCGGTCACAGCAACATTTACACTCTTCATCAGCTTACCGAATTTCTTACCAAGTGTACGGAAGTTACACTTAATCTTCTTAACGAGTATTCCTGCTCCATCGACAAAGATAAGTTC
Source organism: Bacteroidaceae bacterium (assembly GCA_017647725.1). GTDB lineage: Bacteria > Bacteroidota > Bacteroidia > Bacteroidales > Bacteroidaceae > HGM04593. Next base: position 6,731 of record JAGCKB010000199.1, on the reverse strand, counting down.
CTTCACGTTAACCTCACTTAGGATAAGCTGCTTCACAGCCTCTATGCGGTTCTTCATCACCTCGTCGGTTGTGGGAATCGCAATCTTCTGCAACGGCTGACGCACGATAATCTGCTCTTTCTTACGCAGTGCAAGCACCATTGACGAAATCTGCTGTGCAAGCTGCATACGATACTCGAGCTCGCTATCGACAACAGCCTCGTCACACTCGGGATATTTTGCGAGGTGAACCGATGAACACTCACCGCGACCTGTTACGTCTATTAGGTCTTTATAAAGACGCTCGGCATAGAAGGGTGCAATGGGAGCCATCAGACGTGCCACAGTCTCCAGGCAGGTATACAGTGTCTGATAGGCCGAGAGCTTATCGGTGCTCATATCCGAGCCCCAGAAACGCTTGCGGCTGAGACGTACGAACCAGTTGCTCACATTATCAACAACAAAATCCTGAATCAAACGGCCGGCCTTTGTAGGCTCATAATCGTTGAGACATACGTTTACATTCTTGACAAGTGAGTTTAGCTCCGATAGTATCCAACAGTCGAGCTCGGGACGCTGGGCAAGGGGTACATCGGGCTCACTGTATGTAAAGCCATCGACATTTGCATACATTGTAAAGAAACTGTATGTCTGATAGAGCTTGCCAAAGAAAGAGCGTGTAACCTCTTTCACTCCCTCCTCGTTGAAACGCAGGTTATCCCAAGGAGCCGAGTTAGTTATCATATACCAACGCAATGCGTCGCTGCCATATTTGTCTATTGTCTCGAATGGATCTACTGCATTACCCAAACGTTTCGACATCTTATCGCCATTCTTGTCGAGCACAAGTCCGTTAGATATTACGGTCTTGTATGCAACGCTGTCAAATACCATTGTGGCAATGGCGTGCAGCGTGTAGAACCAACCGCGTGTCTGGTCGACACCCTCGGCAATAAAGTCGGCAGGATAAACTGTACGATTATCAAGAATCTCTTTGTTCTCGAAAGGATAATGTATCTGTGCATAAGGCATCGCACCCGAGTCGAACCATACGTCAATGAGGTCGAGCTCGCGCTTCATGGGCTTGCCTGTAGATGATACAAGTACAATATAATCGACATAAGGACGGTGAAGGTCAATCTTATCATAGTTAGCCTTGCTGTAGTCACCGGGAACAAAGCCCTTCTCTTTGAAAGGATTGTTCTCCATTATGCCGGCTGCTACCGACTTCTCTATTTCGTCGTATAGTTCGGCAATCGAGCCTATACATTTCTGTTCGCCATCCTCGCTAATCCAGATGGGCAGAGGAGTACCCCAATAACGGCTGCGGCTGAGGTTCCAATCGTTCAGATTCTCGAGCCACTTTCCAAAACGGCCTGTTCCTGTCGACTCGGGCTTCCACTTTATTGTAGCATTAAGCTCGCTCATACGCTCTTTCATCTGCGATGCGCGTACAAACCAACTGTCAAGAGGATAGTAAAGCACCGGCTTATCGGTACGCCAACAGTGTGGGTAGTTGTGTACGTGTTTCTCTATCTTAAACACCTTGTTCTGCTGTTTAAGAACCATACAGAGTACAACGTCAAGAGTCTCGGCCTTTGCCGCTGCTTTTTCGTCGTAGCGTCCATCCACTGTATATTGCGGATCGTAGGCATTCTTCACATACGCTCCTGCAAATTTTGAATAAAGTTCTGTATCTACACAGTTTGTAACAAACTGTTCGTCAAGTTCTTCAATGCACCAGAAACGTCCCTGAAAATCTACCATAGGACGTGTCTCTCCCTTTTTGTTTACCATAAACAGTGAAGGAACACCTGCCGCCTTTGCAACAAAAGCATCGTCGGCACCAAATGTGGGTGCAATGTGAACAATACCTGTACCATCCTCGGTTGTTACATAGTCACCGGGAATTACGCGGAAAGCATCTGCCGAAGCATCTACTATATTATCGCCATCCTTTACAATAGGCTTAACCCAGGGGAACAGTTGCTCGTAGTGCATACCAACAAGGTCTGCACCTTTGTACTCGCCAACAACCTTGTAAGGGATAATCTTATCACCCTGCTTATAGCTGTCAAGAGGCAACTCGGCACCGGCAGCATTGAAGTGTGCAGCCAAGAGAGCCTTTGCAAGCACCACTGTGATGGGCTCACCTGTATATGCATTATATGTCTGAACAGCCACATAATCAATTTTGGGGCCAACGCAAAGCGCTGTATTCGAGGGAAGAGTCCAGGGAGTTGTTGTCCAGGCAACAAAGTAAGGTGTACCCCATTCGCTCATCTCGGGTTTAGGGTCGAGCATACGGAACTGCGCAACTGCTGTTGTATCCTTTACATCACGATAGCATCCAGGCTGGTTAAGCTCGTGCGAACTGAGTCCTGTACCGGCAGCAGGCGAATAGGGCTGAATTGTGTAACCCTTGTAAAGCAATCCTTTATTATATAGCTGCTTCAGAAGCCACCATAGGGTCTCTATATAGCTATTCTCGTATGTAATATAGGGATTTTCAAGGTCGACCCAATAACCCATCTGACGAGTAAGGTCGGTCCACTCCTTAGTGTACTTCATCACCTCCTCGCGGCAGTTACGGTTGTAATCGACGACCGAGATTTTTTTGCCAATATCCTCTTTTGTAATATTCAGTTTCTTCTCGACACCAAGCTCAACGGGGAGTCCGTGTGTATCCCATCCCGCCTTACGCTTAACCTGAAAACCTTTCATTGTCTTGAAACGGCAGAATACATCCTTTATGCTTCGAGCCATTACGTGGTGAATACCCGGCATTCCGTTTGCCGAAGGAGGACCTTCAAAGAACACAAATGAGGGAGCACCTTCGCGCTCAGTCATACTCTTTGAAAAGACATCATTTTCGTCCCACTCACTAAGTACCTCTTTGTTCAGCAGAGGTAAATCCAACTTACTATAAACAGGAAATTTCTTTTTCATTTCTTGGTAAAACTATATAGTTTCTCAATTTATCCATTTAATCGCGCAAAGTTATCTAAAAAAATCCGAAAAACAAAAGAAAGTACCTTATATATAGACGATAAATATTTTGTTTAAATGCGGTTTAAGAGGTTTTAAAGCAACCGTATAGCGATAAAAATAAAAGAAACGAGCAATCCGCCCTAAAAAGAGCGGATTGCCTGCAGTTATTTATGATTTAGAGTATACTGTTTGTTCTGCATAATGTGGTTCACATTTACCTTCACGCGATACTTTTCAAAAACGTGACGTGCAAGATGCTCGGCGCTGTAAACCGAACGATGCTGTCCACCTGTGCATCCAAAAGAGACCTGAATGTGCGAAAACCCTCGTTCTAAATACTTTTCAACCATTTCATCCACAAGCGAATAGACACTTTTCAAAAAATCGGCAATAGTACTGTTCTCCTCAAGGAATTTTATTACAGGTTCATCCATTCCCGTAAGTTTTTTGTATGGTTCATAACGTCCCGGGTTATGTATTGCACGACAATCAAACACAAAACCACCGCCGTTACCCGAGTAATCCTCGGGGATACCCCTGCGATACGAAAAACTATATACATCAACAACAAGTTCTCCCTTTTGCTGCGGAGCGAAACGGGGCAACGAAGCAACGTCGTTTATGATAGATGTCAGCACCGGGAAAGCCGATGAATCCTGTTCAAACAATTCGCTTAACTGCGAAAGAGCAGCAGGAATACTCTCGACAAATTTCTTTTTATGTTCTATTATGCCGCGATAGCCGTATGTACCAAGATTCTGCAACAAACGAAAAATTCTAAAGCAGCGTAATTTAGCCATAAATTCTTCGCGAGAGACGGTTTTATACGCAGCAAGTGATTGCAGATAGGCATCTATCATAGCAACAACAGCCTCGGGAGTGTATTTTGCTCGCGCCTGCCCCACGAACGAAGCAACATCGTAGTAGATAGGCCCTTTGCGTCCACCCTGAAAATCTATAAACCAGGGGTGCTCGTCGTGCCACATAATATTACGCGACTGAAAATCGCGATAAAGAAAAGTATCAGCCTCCTCATCGAGCAGTATCGCAGCAAGAGCCTCGAACTCATCCTCGAGCTGTTTCTCGTCGAACTCAACCCCTACTCCTTTAAGGAAACAATATTTAAAATAGTTCAAGTCCCACATTACCGCCCGGCGGTCGAACTCGGCTACCGGATAACAGACTCCAAAATCAAGTCCTTGTGCCACTTTAAATTGTATATGAGGTAATTGAGACATTACCGCACATAGGGCATCGATATCCAGCTGCGAGAAACAGCCACTCTCGCGCGACTCTTTCATTCGAGCAAATAGCGAGAGGTCACCTAAATCTTGTTGAAGATAGCACAACCCATCGTCCGATACCGCCAACACCTCGGGAGCAGCAATACCACACTCGCGAAAGCGACGGGCAAAAGTTATAAAAGCCTCATTCTCCTTTACCGACGTTCCCACAGCACCTATAAACGAACAGCCATCGCCACACATACGATAATAAGCCCTGTTCGAGCCATCCCCTGTCAGCTTAACAACCGACACCGGCAAAGCACCCGTCACCTTATTAAATAATGTATTTAGTGTCTCCTGAATCATAAGAAGATGTTTTTAGTTCCCAAAAAAGATTATTTATACACTATTAAAAAGCGAAGATAAGACATTTTGCTCAATAAATAAACTATTGTACAGTTTTTTGTCAGCACCGACTAAAAAGCACATTAAAAGACAAAATTCCAACCAAAACGTCAAGTTCATAGAAAAAAGTCTATTATTACACACTAAAATGAGCAAAATTTACATTTTTCAAAAATAAATCTTACTTTTTATTCTTTATTTTCTCAAAAAGTATTATCTTCGCGACGCAAGAAAGAAAAATAATTTAAACAAAATAACAAAATGAAAGTCGAGACAACATTAGAGAGCCTTAAGAAAAGGTTTCCAAACGAGCCGGAATACTATCAGGCAGTAAGCGAGGTGCTACACTCAATAGAAGATGAGTACAACAAACATCCCGAATTTGAAGCAAGCAACCTCATTGAACGTCTCTGCATCCCCGATCGCATCTTCACATTCCGAGTAACCTGGATGGACGATAAAGGCAAGATACAGGTAAACACAGGTTACCGTGTGCAGCACAATAATGCCATTGGCCCCTACAAAGGAGGTATCCGTTTCCACCCTTCGGTGAACATAGGAATATTAAAATATCTTGCTTTTGAGCAGACATTCAAGAACTCACTCACCACTCTTCCTATGGGTGGCGCAAAGGGCGGTTCCGACTTCGACCCCAAAGGTAAGAGCGACGCCGAGGTAATGCGTTTCTGTCAGGCATTCATTACCGAGTTGTGGCGCCACATTGGCCCCGAGATGGATGTTCCCGCAGGTGACATCGGTGTAGGCGGTCGCGAGGTTGGATATATGTTCGGAATGTACAAGAAGCTCACACGCGAATTCAACGGAGTATTTACAGGTAAAGGCATCGAGTTTGGCGGTTCACTCATCCGTCCCGAGGCAACAGGATATGGCAACATCTACTTCCTGCGCGAGATGCTTAAGATGCGCGGCCTGGATATTAAAGGCAAGACTTGTCTTGTATCGGGTTCAGGTAACGTAGCACAGTACACAGTAGAGAAGGTTATTCAGCTTGGTGGTAAAGTGCTCACAATGAGCGACTCAAATGGATACATCTACGACCCGGACGGCATCGACCGCGAGAAGCTCGACTTCATTATGGAGCTTAAGAACGTACGTCGCGGACGCATCAAGGAGTATGCCGACAAATACGGTTGCAAATATGTACCCGACGCTAAGCCTTGGGCCGAGAAGGCCGATATTGCCCTTCCCTCGGCTACACAGAACGAGATTAACGAAGAGGCAGCGCGCACACTTGTTGCAAATGGTGTAATTGCAGTGTCTGAGGGTGCGAATATGCCCTCTACCCCCGAGGCAATCCACGTATTCCAAGAGGCAAAGATTATGTACGCACCAGGAAAAGCATCTAATGCAGGTGGTGTATCGGTATCGGGTCTTGAGATGTCACAGAACTCATACAAACTAAATTGGAGCAGTTCAAAGGTAGATGAGAAACTGCACGAGATTATGCACAACATCCACAATGCCTGCGTAAAATATGGCACACGTGAGGATGGTTACATCGATTATGTAAAGGGTGCAAACATTGCAGGATTCCTTAAGGTCGCAAAGGCTATGATGGCCCAGGGAGTAGTATAATAAAGGAAAGCAATACATAATACTATAAGGTGAGGCCGGGTCAAAAGCAATTTTGGCTCGGCATCATTATTTATTTTTTAATATTGGTATCCAAAAATCAGTGAGCGAAACCTAGTGGAATAAATTACTGATGATAAACCTCTTCAGCGACTCCAATGCAACATATACACAAGACTGATGATTACTGAATAAAATTCAAGAGGATGACCCATTTTAAAATGGGTCACCCTCACTATTTTGTAATGCCTATTATATAATCCACGCAGGGCGGAAATCACACAGCGTCTTACTTCTTAATATTTTGCTGCGTTGTCTGCACATTTAGCTGTTCTAATATTTTTTTCTTATCGGCCGGTGCCGTTTTTTTAGTAGGAGCATCGGTGGGTTGCTCGGCTGGAGCATCGGCGGGTTGCTCGGCTGGAGCATCGGCGGGTTGCTCGGCTGGAGCATCGGCAGGTTGCTCAACTGGAGCTTCGGCGGGTTGATCGACTGAAGCATCAGCAGGTTGCTCGCCTGAAGCATCAGCGGGTTGCT
>JAGCKB010000198.1 GCA_017647725.1 Bacteroidaceae bacterium | reverse complement strand
CGGCGGTAGAACAATTATTTAGACAGCTTTCTCTACAGCAAGCTTGCCTCTGTAATAACCACACGCACCGCATACGGTGTGATAAACGTGCCACTCGCCACAGTTAGGGCATATAGCCAATGTAGGAGCTACTGCCTTGTCGTGAGTTCTTCTCTTGGCAGTTCTAGTCTTTGATTGTCTTCTTTTAGGATGTGCCATTTTTAAAACGTTTTAAATATTTTTCAATTATCTTCTTCTATCTGTATATCTTTCAAACCGGCCCAACGTGGGTCAATCTGCATCTCATTGTCATCACCGTCCTCTTCAGCTTCAACCGAATGCTTCTTGAGTTTACCAGTCATCTCGTGGTTACACTTTCCAGGCGCATGCACACGCTTCATCGGCAATGCAAGGACAATGAACTCATAGAGATACCACGCAATGTTCAAATCACCCTCGTGCTCAGGAATTATCACTATATCACCCTCATCGGCATAACTCTCACCAAGTTTCACACGCAATGCATTCTCGGTGTCGACATCAATTGCCAAATCATCAAGGCAACGGTCACACGGCACAATCACCGTACCAGCCAATGAGAAAGAGAAATCATAGATATCCCTATTCTTGTTCACCACTACCCTAGCCTTGACAGTGCCCTTCTGAAACTCCTCGCCGTCGATATCAGCAAAAAAAGCGTTATCGAGGTCAAACTCCAATTCAAGGGAGGCAACTCTCATTCCCTTGAGGTCTACATTATACTTGTCAAATCTTCCCATCGCTACTATAAAATCAACTCTATCAATAATATAACTCCTCAAAAGTAGTGCTTCACATCCACACTATCCGATTTTAGGACACAAAGATAGTAATAAAATTCTTTAGAAACACCTAATTTGATAAAAAACTTTACTTTTTTAGTTCAATACGGAAGGTTGTACCCTTTCCCGGAAGCGACTTCTTGATATAAATGCGCCCCTTGTGGAACTCTTCAACAATCCTTTTTGCCAAAGAGAGGCCAAGCCCCCATCCACGCGGCTTGGTTGTAAAACCAGGCTTGAACACATCGTTCCACTGCGATTTTGCAATGCCTTTGCCAGTATCCGTTACATCCACAACCACCTTGTCGGTACTGTCAGCCACCTCAACGGTTATGCTTCCATTGCCACCCATGGCATCAATGGCATTCTTGCACAGATTTTCAATCACCCATTCAAGCAAAGGAATGTTGAGCGGAGCAAGCAAAGGAGCATCTGTGAGCGCAAGCTCATACTGCACCTTGGCTGGGCTACGACGCTTCATATAACCCACCGCCCTCTCGATAACACTATTCACATCGGCCGGCACAGGCTCGCTTTTTGAGCCAATCTTCGAGAAGCGCTCGGCAACCATCTGCAGACGCTCCACATCGTGCCCCATTTCGGGCAGTAACTCATCGGCGGGGTACTTGCTCTTGAGCACCTCTACCCACGCCATAAGCGACGAGATGGGCGTTCCAAGCTGATGAGCTGTCTCCTTTGACAATCCCACCCACACACGGTTCTGCTCGGCACGCTTTGAATTGAGGATTGCCACAAAACAGATGATGAAAAACACCACCACAACCGCCAACTGAATATAGGGATAATAAGCAAGCTGCAGCAACGTGTCAGAGTCATCGTAGTATATATAGTGGTTATTTCCATCACCAAGCGGAACCTCAATCATAGTGCCCGACTCACGCATCGCTGCAGCCCTTGACTCAAGTTTCTGCTCCGGAATATTATTGTATGAGAGAATGTCCCCCTCACCACTCACCATTATCACCGGAATAGTCTTATTACTGCTCAGAATCTCCATCTCAAGGCTCACATCTTCGTCAACATCGGCACTGATAAGCGAACTCATAGCCGACGCCCACACAGTCATACGACGTTCCTCCTCGCGTTTCAAATCATCGACAATGAGATTAGACACCAACAACGACGCCACAGCAATCACCGCAGCCACTGCTATAAGAACATACTTAGCATTCCTGAAATTATTGAAGCATTTCATATTTTCACCTTTTTATAAACATAAAACGCAAAAAAGAGTGAAATATTATATAAAGTTTTTCCGAACCCACTTAAAGCGGATTTGGAAAATTTTTGGGTTAAATAAATTAAGCGCACAAGCAGCCACTGCTATGTGCGCTTTAAATAAATTGGGGAGTATGCCACAAGGGCATACTGTTATGCAAATTACTTTGAGACAGGGCGCACACTGCAACCGCGGTAGCGGATGTGGCCAATGAGGCTACAGTAGTCGCTTTGGTAGTACAAGCAGTAAGCGAAGTCGATTTTATCGATGTAAAGCCACGACGACCAGAAGTAACCGAGGCTACCTCTGTAGTCGGCTTCCTTACCGGTGCGATAGCCCGCAGCGGGGAGGAAGATGCTGTTGCCGTTGGGGCCGTAGACCTTGTAACCGTTTACGCCATTCAGGGTTGTCCAGATCCAAGTGCAGTGGTTGCGTAGTTCGTCTTGTTCAGCCTTTGTGGGCATACGCCAGGTACCGCCCCATTTTACGTGGGCAACATCGTCCTGGGGGTCGAGGATGATTTTATTGTCAACGGTGCCGTAACTGCTGCTGGTGCAATACTTGGTCAGGCTATCATAACTGCCATTACCCCATTTGTATGTGCTCCAAGAGTAGTCATCCTTTTCCTCTGTCTCGCCCCAGGCGTAGTAACCGCCGTATTCCTCGGGAGAGGATGCACCAACATTGCAGGTTGCCCATTTTACTGAGAGACCGAGGTCGACGGCTTCGTAAGGGGATGTTGAGGGTGGTGTTGGTTCTTCGCCGTAATTGTAGGTCACTATGCTGTCTATCTCTTCATAGGCATACTTTACCATTGTGCCATCTTTCTTGTAGACTGCTACTCCTTGGGAAAAGGCGGGGAGTGAAAGGGTGCAGATGATGCCAAAGAGCATAAGTCTGCAGAATGTGTTGAAGTTTTTCATCGTTTTATGATTTTATGGGTTATTGTTTCGGTCTTTATTATATATACGCCTGCTGGATATACTGAGGTGTCGATGCTTGCTCTGCCGTTTGCATCTACAGTCACAGTGTGCAGCTGTTTGCCATCGAGGGCATATAGGCTGATGGGGGTGCCGGCACGGCAGGAACTGAAATGTATCTCGCCTTGCTGAAGGTTAAATTGAGTTATTTGCTCAAGGGGGGCTGTCACTGATACCGGGGGGTGTCCATCGCTGCTGATGTCGCTGGCTGAGAAGGTGAATTTGTGCACTTCTACTGCGGGGTAGGAGATTTGTTGCTGAGATGTACTTAGTTGTAGTTCTCCGTCGGAATAGG
>JAGCKB010000197.1 GCA_017647725.1 Bacteroidaceae bacterium | reverse complement strand
GGCTAACCAAAGTTGGGCGACAAGGACTCGAACCTTGAATGACAGGACCAGAATCTGTAGTGTTACCATTACACCATCGCCCAATTCCTAAATGCGATGCAAAGATACGGCTTTTTTTTTACAATCAAACAAAAATCGAACTTTTTTTCATAAAAAATTTAAAATTTATTGCAAATCTACGAGAAATGAGGATAAATCTGCCTATCTTCGCAGAAAATTATAAGAGGTATAGTGAAAATTCACTCCTCTAAGAGCAATAAAGAAAAAACAGATAACTTCTATTTAGAGAATATTTTTTTGAAATTTAAAACAACTTCTATATGCCTAGAAAAAATTTAAGCAACGAAGAACTCATAAAGTATATCATCGACGCTATACAGGAGAAAAAGGGTAAAAGCATTGTTGTAGCAAACCTGACAGGATTGGGTAGCTCTTTATGCGATTATTTTGTTATATGTCAAGGTAACTCGCCCACACAGGTGAGCGCCATAACCGACTCTATTTGGGACGAACTAACCGAAAAATGCGGTTACAAGCCCTTTGCAGTAGACGGACAACGTAATGCACAGTGGGTAGCAATGGACTACGGCGAAGTTTTGGTACACATTTTCCTGCCCGACGTACGTACATTCTATGACATCGAGCACCTTTGGGCCGATGCCAAATTAACAGAAATACCCGACCTTGACTAAGAAGAAATTTTAATTTATGGCAAACGACAACAAAAAGAATAAAATGCCCCGCATAAACTTCACGTGGTTCTACATAGTAACAGCGGCCGCATTGATGTTAATTTATATGTTCGGAGATGACATAGGCAGTATGAGCAAAGAGGCTACATATTCCGAGCTCACTGAATATGTAGGCAAAGGCTATGTCAACGAACTCGTAGTATTCGACAACAACGAGATAGAGGCATACATTATACCCGACTCGGCCAAGCACATCTTCGACCGTGTCCCCGAGTCGATAACCGAACGCCCTGTCATACACACACGAATAGGCTCGGTTGAAAAATTCGAGGAGTTTATCGACCAACAGAAGGCCGAGGGACATTTTATTGGCGATGTACGCTATAAAGAGAAGCCCCAATTCTGGAATGGTTTCCTTGTAAATATACTTCCATTGGTATTCTTCATTGGAATATGGATATTCCTTATGCGACGCATGAGTGGCGGCGGTGGCGCCGGCGGTGGTGTATTCAACGTAGGAAAATCACAAGCCAAGCTATTCGAGAAGGACGATAAGAACCGCATAACATTCAAGGATGTAGCAGGACAGGAGGGAGCGAAACAAGAGGTACAGGAGATTGTCGACTTCTTGCGTAACCCCAAACGTTATACCGACCTTGGAGGAAAAATTCCCAAAGGAGCGCTGTTGGTAGGCCCTCCGGGAACAGGAAAGACACTGTTGGCAAAGGCTGTGGCAGGCGAGGCCGATGTTCCCTTCTTCTCACTCTCGGGTTCGGACTTTGTCGAGATGTTCGTGGGTGTGGGTGCATCGCGCGTACGCGACCTCTTTAAACAGGCTAAAGAGAAAGCACCTTGTATCATATTTATCGACGAGATTGACGCAGTGGGACGTGCACGCGGCAAGAACCCCTCTATGGGCGGAAACGACGAGCGTGAAAACACCCTTAACCAGCTGCTCACCGAGATGGATGGATTCGGCACAAACAGCGGCATCATTGTGATGGCCGCAACCAACCGCGCCGACATTCTTGACAAAGCATTGCTGCGCGCAGGCCGTTTCGACCGCCAGATACACGTCGACCTACCCGACCTTAACGAGCGCAAAGAGGTGTTTAAGGTGCATCTGCGTCCCTTGAAACTCGACGAGTCGGTAGATATTGACCTGCTTGCACGTCAGACACCCGGATTCTCGGGTGCCGACATCGCCAACGTCTGCAACGAGGCTGCACTCATAGCAGCGCGACAGAAGAAGAGCGCAGTAGATAAGCAGGATTTTCTGGATGCAGTAGACCGCATCATCGGTGGTCTTGAGAAAAAGACCAAGGTAATGACAGCCAAAGAGAAACAGACAATTGCACTGCACGAGGCAGGACACGCTACCCTATCGTGGTTCCTTGAGCACGCCAATCCTCTTATAAAGGTTACCATCGTTCCACGCGGACGAGCATTGGGTGCCGCCTGGTATCTGCCCGAGGAGCGTCAGATAACCACAAAAGAGCAGATGCTGGACGAGATGTGCGCCATACTTGGCGGACGTGCTGCCGAGGAACTGTTTGTAGGCCATATATCGACAGGCGCAATGAACGACCTTGAGCGCGTAACCAAGCAGGCATACGGAATGATAGCATATGCAGGAATGAGCGACAAACTCCCCAACCTGTGCTACTACAACAACAGTGAGTACTCGTTCCAACGCCCCTATAGCGAGCGCACAGCCGAGCTTATTGACAACGAGGTCAAGGAGCTGATAAACAACCAGTACGAGCGCGCCAAGCGTATACTAACCGAACATCGCGAGGGACACGCGCAGCTGGCACAGTTGCTCATCGACCGCGAAGTTATCTTTGCCGAGGATGTAGAGAAGATTTTCGGTAAACGCCCTTGGACTTCACGCAGTGAAGAGATTTTCGCAGGAGAAGATAGCAGTAAAGAGACTGCATCGGATTTTATTTAGAAGCTGTTTAAATTTATATCGTCAAGTTTTTTATAGAGCAAAAATTGGATGTTTATTTATATTTTAAGGGCGCATAGCGGGCTATGTAACCGCAAAAAAGAAACAAACAGGCATTTTTGAATATAAAAAACGACG
>JAGCKB010000196.1 GCA_017647725.1 Bacteroidaceae bacterium | reverse complement strand
GAAACTTTTTTTCATCAAAATAGCACAAATTACTAAAAAACAGCACAATCGACATAAAAATGTGCAACAAAGCAATAAACTGTTTGAAAATCTAAGAAGCTGTTTAAATTTATATCGTCAGCTTATATATGAATATTTTTTTTAGAATTTTAAACAGCTTCTTAAAAACAAGCATATAGAAGCAGAATGTACTATCCTCTCACCGGCTCGATAACAGTCTTTACACCCTTAATCTTTTCGCCCGAAAGCAACCCCGGCAGAGAGCGTCCTTTGCTGCGTTGCACTGCAACGTATGAGTATCGGTCGAACACCGCTATAGCCCCAATCTCCTCGGGGCGCAACCCACCTTTTTTCATAAAGAAGCCCGCGATATCGCCACGACTTATCTTATCGCGCTTACCTTTACCAATATAAAGAGCCATACGGTCGGGCAATGCAGGAAGCGGATATTTTGCGCGCAGACGATACTCCTGTATCTCCTCGGGAACAAAATCGGGCAGCGGATGGTCGTGATAAGATATCATATATACAGCACCCTCGGCATCCCATCTTGCAGTGCGACCATTACGATGGGTAAAAATATCGGCGCTCATAGGACGCTGGAAATGAATCACGTGACGCACATCCTTAATATCCAGTCCACGTGCAGCAAGGTCGGTACTCACAAGAATATTACTGCATCCGCTCGAAAAACGGTAAAGAGCAAGCTCCCTATCCTTCTGTTCCAATGCACCGTGATAGGCCGAGACTATTAATTTTCCTTTTGCAAGATAGCTGCGCACCTCCTCGACAGTCTCTCGGAAATTACAAAAGACAATGGCCGGTTCACCGCCTATCGCGCACAGCAGATTAAATAGTACCTGCAATCTATCGTCGGGGGTTGTTGTTATTTTATAGAACTGTGTACGTTGCAAAGGTTGCTCATTATCGGCTCTGAAATCGAGCCTACCGGCACCGTCGGCAGCAGCAAAGGCAGGTATCTCCTCACAATCGGTTGCCGAGAGCAAGAATCGCGAATCGACATTAGGCAATAGTTCAAGCAGTTGCTGCATCTCCTCCTGAAAGCCCATTTCGAGACACTTGTCAAACTCATCGATAACCAATAGCCTGCACTCGTCTACAAGAAAATTTCCCTGTTTAAGATGGTCAACGAGTCGTCCCGGCGTACCCACAATAACATTTGCCGAGGTATTCTGCAATAGCGCAGCCTCCTCAATGACAGGACGACCGCCATAAAGAGCCGTCATACGACATCCCGTATCCATTGAGCGCCACACCTGCGCCACTTGACGTGCAAGTTCGCGAGTAGGTACAACAATAACAGCCTCGACACTGCTGCTGCCAATATTCAGCCTTTGCAGCAGCGGCAACAGATAAGCGAGAGTTTTTCCCGTTCCCGTAGGCGAGAGAAGCACCATACTGTTATTTTTAGCACAGTGCTCAACCGCAGCCGCCTGCATACTGTTCAACGACTCGATATTCAGTTTCTGTAATACCTGCTGTAAATTAAACAGTTCTCTCTCTTTCATCGTCGTACCTCATTTAATAATATATGCAACAGACCCGATACCTCGGGATTCTCTTTTGCCACATTTTCTTTCTCGTTATAATCTCCTGCCACTTTTTTATACAGCTGTGGTTCGGTCGAATATCCCGTCTCAATCTTTGGCCCCCAAGGAACCATTACAGGGCCGCCCTTAGGCTCAATGTATTTCCAATCGTATGTACAGAGCGAGAGAGTGTGATTAGCAGCCATACCTATTGTATATGCACGACCTTTATCATCCTCGCCCAACCACGCAGCCATAGAAGCAGCCGAACCATCGGGAGAGAGCGCTTTACCATTGTATCGTCCTGCTACATTTGCCATAACATCAAGAAAATCGATCTGTGAGACAAGCGCATCCTTTACCCCCGGCTTATCTATCCTCGATGGCCAATGAACGATAAAAGGCACACGTGTACCGGCCTCGAAAGTGCTGTATTTTCCACCGCGCAGGCCACCCATAGGGTCGTGACCATTAAGTAGCTCCTCGGCTCCGTCATCGTAACCATCGTCAATAACAGGCCCATTGTCACTCGATACTATTATAAGTGTATTCTCGAGCAATCCCTGCTGCTCAAGCACCTTGACAATCTCGCCCACACACCAGTCGAACTGAGCAATGGCATCGCCACGAAGTCCCATTCCCGACACACCGCGAAAACGCTCGTGCGGGAAGCGAGGCACGTGAACATCATTCGTAGCAAAATATATAAAGAAAGGTTTTTCGCAATTCTTTTTTATAAACTCAACCGCGTGCGCAGTTATGCTATCGGCAATATTCTCATCTTTCCACAGCGCTTTGCCACCACCCTTCATATATCCGATTCGACCTATTCCGTTAACGATAGACATATCGTGTCCGTGCGAGTGCTTAAGATTATAGAGTAGCTCGGGATTCTCACGCCCGGTTGGTTCGCCTTCGAAATTCTTCTGGTAACTCACATATATCGGTGCCGAAGCATCGTAATTTGCAACAGCGCCATTCTCTATGAACACACAAGGGACCCTATCAGCTGTTGCAGCCATAATATATGAGTAGTCAAATCCAATATCGGCGAGCGCAGGCTCAATAGGAGCATTCCAATCCTGCTTGCCAGTCTCGGCACCCAATCCCAAATGCCATTTGCCAAAAGCAGCAGTTGTATATCCCGCCTCTTTGAAAGCATCGGCAACAGTGTACTGTTCGGGCGAAATAATCATAGCAGCATTACCCGCAGCCACATCTGTTCCCTTTTTTCTGAAAGGATATTCACCCGTAAGCAGTGCATAACGCGACGGGGTACTCGTCGAAGCAACCGCGTGAGCCTGCGTAAAGCGCAATCCGTTAGCAGCTAACTTATCGACATTAGGTGTCGACACATTGCGAGCGCCATAGCACGAGAGGTCGCCAAAGCCTAAATCATCGGCATAAATGAGAACCACGTTGGGACGATTGGAACAAACCTCTTGTTTGCCGTCAGCCTGAGCCTGCAACGACAAGGGAAGCGCCATTGCAGCGGTAAATAATCCAAGATTATATTTATTCATAAAGAGTGAGTATTTTAATAGATATCTAAGAAGCTGTTTAAATTTCTAAAAAATATTTTCTTACAGAAGCTGATAGTTTCGCCGTTTTTTATGTTCAATAATGCCTGTTTCTTTCTTTTTTGCGGTTACATAGCCCGCTATGCGCCCTTTAAAAATAAATAAACAT
>JAGCKB010000195.1 GCA_017647725.1 Bacteroidaceae bacterium | reverse complement strand
TCCATGCCGTGAGGAGATGGCGTACTTGCCCGAACTGCACGAGGCATTGAAAGAGCTCCCGGTGACATATATGTATCTTGCCAACAACTCGCCCGAAGAGTTATGGCAAAAGTCTGCCAAGCGTTATGGGCTTGAGGGTGACGATTGCGTAAACATTCGCCTGCCCGAAGAACAGCAGCGTGCAGTAGAGGAATACCTCGGTGTACAAGGATTCCCGACATTCCTGCTTGTTGCCCCCGACGGCAACATTGCCAGCAACAAAGCACCACGACCCAGTTCACCAACAAGTGTACGTGAAGCAATACTGCAACTTTTGAAATAAGAATATTAACGATGTAAACTGAATATGAAAAAAACATTCTTAACCCTAATCATTGCATTTGCCACCGTATGTGGCTTTGCACAAAAAAGGCAAACAATTGAGTTCCCCTTTTACCAGACAAAAAACACACGTGTCTTTGACATAACTAAGGTAACGACAGACAAGGATTATACTGCGCTTGAGGTATATTTCTACGCTGCCGAATGGATAAAGGTAAACAGCACCTCTATCCTTACAGGCAACAATAGCGGCAAGAGATACAAAATGCTGCGTAGCGAAGGTGTTAATGTTGACAAAGAAACCACACTTCCACAATGTGGTTATATGAAAGCAACCCTTTACTTTGAGCCGTTGGATGCAACCGACCGCTCTTTCGACTTTTCCGATGGGGAGAATGCAGCCAATGGTTGGAGTATTACAGGCATATCTCTGACCCCTTACAGCCTTAAAGATGTGTTGGAAAGGGATAAAGAATGGGGCAAAAAGAGTGTTTCACCATTCACACGAGAGTATTGCAGCGATAGTATATGGATGGAACTTGACATCAAAAACAGCGACAAGAATATAAATATGTATTATCTGCGAGGCCTGAACTTTACCGATAGAAAATTCTCAAACGGCAAATATTCATACTCGATACCGGTATTCAATACAATTGCCATACTCACATATTTCCCCAACAGAGATTATACGAGAATAATAGCATCGCCCGGTGACACAATAAGAATATCATACGATGGAACAAGCAGGCAAGCAAAGATAATTACAGCCGAAAACGAAATGCAACATTGTATAAATGAATATGACAGATACACCAGAACGAGCGGTATATATGATTCTCCGGTGGATTACGCCTTGTCGCCGCAGAAAGTATTCTACGAACACGTATCAGGAGCACTCAAACGCAATATAATGCGTTTGCAGAATTTTATTGCCGAGCGTCATGGCTTTGATGAAAAAGCGGCATATTTTCTGCGTACCGACATAAAGGCTGCAACTCTTCGCACATTACTGCAATATAAGTTCAATCTGCGCAAACAGGAAACTAATCTCTACTCAAAAGAGACAATGGCACTCATCGATGAACTCTTTACCGACATTGTGAGCCCTTTTACAATGAGTATGGATTTTGATATGATTATGAGAGACTATGCAGGCTACAAAGAGGAACATTCACAAAAGGAATGGTTAGGAATATCGGTAAACAAAAATACATCAAGTGCACTGAAGGCTTTAAACATCATAGGTGAAATAGAGCTCAGCAAAAAGGAGATAGAGACAATAGAAAAAGAACGTTATCTGCTTAGTCTCCCTCTTGCAATGGCTTTCAATAACGTAAAAGATACAGCAAGAGCTGCTAAAGAGCTGAAGGACACAACAAAAATAAACAAGCGTTACAATGCTCTGCTCAAAAAATATGGCATAGACAAGTTGACAGATAGCGAGATAAAAAACTATGCCACCGCCTACGACTATCTGAAAGTGAAGGATGGCATTAAAAACCTTCCAATCTCCGATGATGATAAGAAATTTGCAGTAACGTTCTTGAATTACAATGAGCTGTCCGATAACAACAAGTCATTGAACGACACTGTTTTAAAGATTGTTATGCGTAGGCTCGAAGATTTTGCACCTGCACAGCATCTTATTGAGCAGAACAACTATATGCGCAAATTGGAGGCACAGGAACTGGAAGTGAAATATCTGCGCAACTGCGCCGAGCTCACCCCTGAGACATTGAAAGCGGACTCGCTCCTTGTTTCCATATTGGAGCCGCACAAAGGAAAAGTCGTGTATGTCGATTTTTGGGGAACGTGGTGCGGCCCCTGCAAAGTGCAGATGAGCTATATGCCTGCTGTGAAAGAGGCTCTCGAAGGCAAAGATGTCGTTTTTATCTATTTTGCCGACAACAGCCCCGAAGATGTACGGCAGACAATCGTAAAGAGATACGGTATCTATGGCGAAAATACATACCACTACAATCTGCCCGATGAGCAGCATCGTTCGTTAAAAGAACTGTTGAATGTAAACAGTTTCCCAACATATCTGCTGTTCGACAGAGATGGTAAATTGGTAAATCGCACACCGCCACAGCCTCAGCAAAAGGATTTGTTGCTGAACGAAATACAAAAGTATCTCAATAAGTAATATCTGCCCGACAAATATTCTAAGAGCCCTTGCTCTACTCCATTAGTCCGATGGAGTAGAGCAAGTTATTTATAATTCCTATTTGTTCCCGTAACAGCAATTTCGAAGAGCCCGAATCATAGCGGTATAAGTTTAAACTGTTTCTAATTTCTGCAAACATTTTTTTGTTTCTCTCAAACTTTAAAACAGATAATATTCCAAAAACGAAAAAAACATCTTATATTAGCGGGATTTTCCTAAACTAACGCTAAGATGAAATTTGAATTAGTATCAGACTATAAACCAATGGGCGACCAACCCGAGGCTATTGCACAACTTGTAGAGGGAGTAAAGAACGGAACCCACGCACAGACACTGCTTGGTGTTACAGGTTCGGGAAAGACCTTTACGATGGCAAACGTCATCAAAGATATTAACCGCCCCACCCTAATACTCAGTCATAACAAGACACTTGCTGCACAGCTATACAATGAGTTTAAGGGATTTTTTCCAAACAATGCCGTCGAGTACTACGTATCGTACTACGATTACTATCAACCCGAGGCTTATATTCCATCGACCGACACATATATAGAAAAAGACCTTGCCATAAACGACGAGATAGACAAATTGCGTCTATCGGCCACCTCGGCACTGCTCTCGGGACGT
>JAGCKB010000194.1 GCA_017647725.1 Bacteroidaceae bacterium | reverse complement strand
CTCGGCTTGTGTAATTACAACAGGGGCACCATTCTCTCCAAGAGCGTGTACTTGAACGTAGAACTCTTTCTTCTCCATCTTAGGAAGCTGGCTTTGGAATATTCCGGTGAGAATATCGTACTCGCTTGCTGTCAGTGCCGATGCCTTCTGCTCCTCCTTAACAATAAGGTTCTCAACAACATCGCTGTCGACGCGAGTAAAGCGTGTTTTTTCAAATTTACGCTCAAGAAGGCTTATTAATGCTACATCAAGCTGTCCGTCCATAAGAAGTACGTTGTAGCCTTTCGCGGTTGCTGCCTCAACAAAGCTATACTCTTTCTCGCGGTCATTGCTGTAGAGGTAAATTATATTGCCCTCTTTGTCGGTCTGCTCACTTTCTACAAGTGTCTTATACTCTTCATAGGTATATTTTTTGCCTTCGGTATCCTGCAGCAGTGCATATTTGCTTGCCTTGTCGTAGAAACTCTCCTCGGTTAACATTCCGTAGTGAATGAAAATCTTAAGGTCGTTCCACTTCTCTTCGAACTCGTTGCGGTCGTTTTTAAAGATTGACTGCAGGCGGTCGGATACTTTCTTTGAGATATATGATGATATCTTCTTCACGTTTGAGTCGCTCTGCAGATATGAACGCGATACGTTAAGAGGAATATCGGGTGAGTCAATAACACCGTGCATAAGTGTGAGGAAGTCGGGTACAATGCCTTCTACCTCGTCGGTAACATACACCTGATTGCAGAACAGCAATATCTTGTTCTTCTGTAGGTCGAGATTACTCTTTACCTTGGGGAAATATAATATTCCGGTAAGGTGGAAGGGAAAATCTACATTCAGATGTATCCAAAAGAGTGGCTCGTCGCTCATAGGATAGAGCTTGCGATAGAACTCTTTGTAGTCCTCGTCGGTGAGGTCTCCGGGTTTACGTGTCCACAGTGGGGTGGTGTCGTTGATGATATTATCTTCGGCGGTCTCTACCTGCTTGCCATCTTTCCACTCTTTCTTTTTTCCGAATGCGATGGGAACAGGCAAGAAACGGCAGTATTTATTCAGAATAGCTGTAATGCGCTGCTCCTGGAGGAACTCTTTGCTATCCTCGTCGATATACATTATGATATCTGTACCGCGGCTCTCTTTCTCTACCTCTTCGAGGGTGTATTCGGGGCTACCGTCGCAGCTCCATTTTACAGCAGGTGCGTCGGTGTATGACTTTGTCACAATCTCCACTTTATTTGACACCATAAATGCCGAGTAGAATCCAAGACCAAAGTGGCCGATGATGCTGTTGGCTGTATCTTTGTATTTCTCAAGAAAATCGGTTGCACCCGACAATGCTATCTGGTTGATGTACTTCTCAATTTCCTCGGCTGTAAGTCCTATACCATTATCACTGACAGTGATAGTACCCTCGCCAAGCGATACTGTCACCTTAAGTTCGCCAAGCTCTCCTTTGTACTCGCCTTTCTCGTACAGAGTTTTTAGCTTTTGAGTAGCATCGATAGCATTTGAGACAATCTCACGCAGGAAAATCTCGTGGTCACTATACAAGAATTTTTTAATGACGGGGAAAATGTTTTCTGTTGTTACCCCAATGTTTCCTTTTTGCATATTCTTTGTTTTTTAGTTTATATTCATTTAATATTTGCAGGTGTTGGCCTACACATAATATAAACAAAAAAAGTGCCAAATGCTTTATGCTGACACTGCTTTTTAGATTTTTATTAAGAATGTGACATTTTGGCAGTATCGCACTGCTGTAATTTCCGACAGTGGCTATTGATTATAAATGTGTACGCTGGAAACTGTTTGTGGAAGATAGTTTATGCCGTACCAGCACATTTGCAGGGCAAGGAACGCTATAATGATTACTATATAATGAGTCTTAGGCTTGCTTACAGCCAAAAGGCGCAGATGTATATATAAAAGGTATAGCATCCACGTTATAAGTGCCCAGCTCTCTTTTGGGTCCCAGCTCCAGTAATTGCCCCAAGCCTCATTTGCCCACAGAGCGCCAATCAACATTCCTATTGTGAAGAATGCCGTACCTGAATATGTCAGGGTATCTATAACCTTTAGAACCTTGTGCTTCGATGTTATAAGACCATAAAGCGATAGAATGAATGATACTCCCAATAGGGCATATGAGAACATATATACGGTAACGTGTGGCACAAACCAAATGCTTTGTAGTGCAGGCATAAGAGTCTTGTCGTGTATCTCGGGGTTCAATAATGTCACCGTAAGAAACACTGTCGACATTATCGATGAGAACAGCAAGACCCAATTGAATTTCCACTTCAGATAGGTGAAATATCCCGATATAAGCATAAAGAACGAGTACCACAAGCGTGTCTCGCCCATAGTGCGCAGCGGCGGCCGGTTAAGGGAGTGCCACAGTGTGGCTATGAATACTCCCAAGGTAATAATAGCTGCAACGGTCAGTAGCTGTGCACATCTGCTCTTTGTCTTGGAGGAGAGTGCAAGAAATGCTCCGGTAAAGGACAAAAGCATAGTGCATACGGCAAAATATGGTAAATAATCCCAACTAATCATAGCTCTGCTCTTTTAGGTCCTTGTATGAATAGCATTGCAGCACCACACAGCATCATAATAATGCCCATCAGCATTGGGTATTTCCAGGGCGAATATATAATCTTAACTGTGCAATATTGCACATTGTTACCGCCTGCGATGTCGTAGTCGGTAAGGTATATATCCTCGAAAAGCCTATGTGAGTGTGGTTGATTTATCTTCAGTAGGGCAGTCTCTTTGTCTATAATCACTCTTGCCTCGTAGTTGCTTGGAATGCCATTTGTCGAGTATTCTGCGTTGAAACTGTGGAGCATAAGTTTGTAATCGAGAAAAGTGCGCTCGCCATTCTTGTCGAAAGCCTCATTTGTTGGTGCATCTCGGAATACTCTCACATTCAACTCTTTAGTATCGGCAGCACCTATAAATCCTGCAAAAAGGGCTAGCCACAATCCTATGTGATTCAGCATAAAACGCAGACGTATTCCGCGCTTGTCTCTGCACCCGCGAAATATTACAAATAACAGATTGTTCAGTACAAACAGAAGAATAAGAATGAATATCAGTGAACTGCTGAAATTGGGTATAAACGCAACACCCAATGCACCTACGATTATTGCAACGATGGAGCCGATGGTGGCACGCTTTGATAGCATAAACCTTACCACGCGGCTCTCTCTTTTTTTGCAGTATAAGAACAGCAATACGGCAACCCACACCGCTGCAATGAGAATATTCGCAGGGAATTTCAGATAATCTATAATAGAGAGCATAGCCATAATAGCTGCAGAGGATAAGTCTATATCCAGAATTTATCGGTTTCGCGGACTATTTTTATATCATTGGAGTGCTCTTTAAGCATATTGTATATTTTGCTTGCATATAGAATGTCGTGCAATCCAAGTCCTATATTGTAGCTTAAAATACGCTCACAGTCACTCTCT
>JAGCKB010000193.1 GCA_017647725.1 Bacteroidaceae bacterium | reverse complement strand
TTTATTTATTTTTAAAGGGCGCATAGCGGGCTATGTAACCGCAAAAAAGAAAGAAACAGGCATTATTGAACATAAAAAACGGCGAAACTATCAGCTTCTGTAAGAAAATATTTTTTAGAAATTTAAACAGCTTCTAAAAACAAGCTCTACACGCAATAACTCTTATTAGAGTATAGCATGTAGAGCTTTTGAATTATTTTCAGTTGTCTTGAAGAGTACGTTTTTCCTTGTTGAGGCCTATAATCTGTTATCGTATAAACATATTATATTCGCTCTCGTATTCTATTGTTGTACTGCGGTCGTGTCCGGGATATACAACCGTATCTTTAGGCAATGTGAATAGTTTTTCCTTTATGCTTGTGAGTAGCAGTGTGTGGTTCGAGTCGGGAAAATCGGTGCGTCCTATGCTGTCGCGGAAGAGTGCATCGCCCGAGAAAAGCATATTATGTTGGGGGAGATAGTAGGCAAGGCTGCCTGGCGAGTGTCCCGGGACAGATATTGCAACAATGCGCTGTTTGCCAAAGTGTATCTCGTCGCCATCATTTAAAATGCGTCCCAATGCAGGGATTTTTTCGTCATAAAGCAAGCCGAATCGTGCTACTCGTTGTGCTATATTTTCGGCCCAATGCCAATCGGCATCATTGGCCCAGGCTGCAAGACCAAACTCCTTATAAATATAAGGGTTGCCAAAAATGTGGTCGAAATGGAGATGGGTATTAAGATACACCTTCAGTTGCAGGCCATTGCTCTCGATGAAACTCTTTAACTCGTTCTTTTCGCTCTCGTACAAGCAACCGCAATCGATGAGTGCAGCCTCTTTTGTCTCGTCCCACAGCAAATAGCTGTTCACTTGTATGGTGTTGAATGTGAATATTTTAAGCTCCATGATGTTACTTATCCTATTGGCAGGTAAACGACTTTTTTGTCTTTGAAGAACTCCTCCTCAAAGATATTCTCAAGCGGCATAATCTCTATGATGTTTTTATACTGCTGAACCTCGGCCTGTATGTTACCTCCTTTAAGGCAGATAATACCATTGGGGAGCGCATTAAGCTGCTCTTTTCCAATGTTCTTACGGCATATTTTTACAAGCTCGGGCAACTGCATCACAGCGCGGCTGACAACGAAATTGTATTTTTCCTTAATCTCTTGTGCACGACTATGTGTAGCTGTCACATTCTTAAGTCCTATTGCCGACGCAATCTCCGAAGCTACACGCACCTTTTTGCCAATGCTGTCGACAAGGTGGAATTTCGTCTCGGGGAACATAATTGCCAATGGAATACCGGGGAAGCCTCCTCCGCAGCCCATATCCATAATAGTTGTTCCGGGGCGGAACGTAATTGTCTTTGCAATTGCCAATGAGTGTAGAACGTGATGAAGATAGAGGTTCTCAATATCTTTGCGCGATATTACATTTATCTTGTTATTCCAATCATAGTAAAGGTCGTAAAGAGCAGTGTATTGCTCAATCTGTTTCTCGGTGAGGTTGGGAAAATATTTTTTTATTGTATCCATAGTGCTATATTAGAAGCTGATTATTTTTTTATTAAATTTTCTATTTGGTTATATCCAAGAGCTATTCTTGTTCGGCCCATACTGTAGGGCGCAATCTCGTAGCTGTTATATACAAAGATAATGCTATCGGGTGCAAGTTGGAAATTTTCGGTGGGATAAAGTTCCTCGATGTTAAAATAACCTTTGTCATTAATCTCCGCGATTGATGTCGCGCCAATTTGTCGGCTTAAAGACTCCAATAATAAATTTGTCAGAGGCTCTTCAAAATTTTCTACAAAAAAGTCCTGTAGCTTTATCTCTTTACCGCTTTTTGGGTCGAAATTAAGGAGTATCAGGTTTTCAATTCCGTGAGCGCCTCCCTCGTAATAGTAATTATCGATTGTGTAATTAATGCACTCTTTGTATCCTATTTTATTGCTACCTTTAATCATCAGTCGGTGGTTGAACCAGGCAGGGGAGTTGTCGGCGCTCTTTTCATTGATGTAGTCGGGCCTGTTTGCCAAATATTCGCGACCGGCATTATTAATGAGCGTTGATATCGCAGCTTGTGGCGACATATTGTCGAGCCCGAATGCGGCATATATAATTCCCGAATTTATGTTACCCGACAAAGAACTCTCACCTTGTGTGAATGGCAACGAAATTTCTATATCCAAACAGGGGGAATTACTGTCGAATGTGTCCATTATGAATTTTATGGTTGTGTCGCATACCGAAAATACAATGGATTCATCAGTTGCAGCAGACCCCTCTCCTGTACTACTGTTTTTACTCCCGCTGCCCAAACAGCCAATCATAGTGAAAGTGAAAAATAATATTAATGAATAGGCGCACTTTTTCATATTTTTTTTGTTTATGGTTTAGTAAGAAGAATTTGCGTGATAGGGGCTGTACTATGAGGCAAATAACTTCAAGGCACGAAGATAATTATTTTATAACGAATAGCCCTAAAAACGGTTTCCTATTTTTGAGTGATTTGTGAAAAAATAGGTGAAAAACCTTCTCTATACCAAAATAGTATAATTAAAAGCATATTAATGTATGGATGGAATAAAAGAAAAAATCAAAGAATTATCCGAATCGCTACGCTGCTGTGCCGAGTTACGTGCCGATAGTCTGAAACTCACAGCGGTAGAACTATTGACAAAGATGTCGGCTCTGCTGCTTACATTTCTTGTTCTCTCTCTTCCGTTATTTTTTGCAGTATTATTTCTTCTTGTAGCGATAACTATTTTGCTTGTTAGGGTAGTGGGCGTAGTGTGGAGTTTTTTTATAATGTCGGCAGCTCTTCTGCTTTTTTCTGTTATACTATATCTGTTGTGTCGTCCACTTTTTTCAAAAGTAATGTTAAGAACTTTTTGTCGTATGTTTTTTAAAAAAGAAAATAATGATGAAAAATAATTACAGAGAAATTTTCTCATTGGAGCAATTACGCAATGCTCGACGCGATTTGGATGAGCAGTTGCAAAATGCCGATAGAGAGTGTGTCGGTCATTGGAATTCTCTTCTTGATAGGCTGGAGCCTGTAAATATTGCAGCAAAAGTTGCAAACAGAATTTTCGATATTGTGTCGCAGGCGGCAATGGTCGAGCGCATTTATAGGACTTTGCAATCGTTTCTGCATACACTATTTGATGATGATAAAGAGCAAAACGGGGTGTAAATTAGAATGCCATACTTACCGGTATGGTGCCACTCGCTATTGTCAATTACCCCTGCCGCAACAAGCGCATCAGCGTCTGCTGTGGCATATCATACTCCTTCTTAAAGTCGGTTTTCGGGAAACGACCCTCCTCGCGTGCCTCGGCTGCGCGTTTACTCATAGAGTAACCCATATAACCGCTGTTGCCGCCAACCGAGCGGTAGCGAATATCGTTGTCTGTTCCAGCGGATTTTACTAATCCGCTGGTTATGATTATTAGCATCTCCAGATGCGAAACTTATTCTCGGTGTATAAACATCCTTATACTTACAATGAACATCCTTCATGACGGAACTCGTTTTTGTTATTTCGAGATAAACTCGAAAATAGCTTTTGGGGTCGCAGGCGACACTCCTTTGTGAACCTAAGACTCAGTTGTCGCAAGCAACGCTTTTATCGCGTTGCCGCTGTAAAAAAAATAAGCAAGCTTAGAAGCTGTTTAAATTTATATCGTCAAGTTTTTTATAGAGCAAAAATTGTATGTTTATTTATATTTTAAGGGCGCATAGCGGGCTACGTAACCGCAAAAAAGAGACAAACAGGCATTTTTGAATATAAAAAACGACGAAACCGTCAGCTTCTATATGAATATTTTTTTTAGAAATTTAAACAGTTTCTAATATTATATTGCTCATTTTTTCTATTTTTGCAATATAATGCGTAATGTGTCGCAAAAAAAATAAACTTTAACTAATTTTTTTTATGGATTATAGTGTACTATTTTGGTTTGTGCCTGCAGCATCGCTGCTGGCATTAGCGTTTGCTTGGTACTTCTACAAGCAGATGAAACGAGAGAGTGAAGGAACCGAACGTATGGCATATATTGCCGAGGCAGTTCGTAAAGGTGCAATGGCTTATCTTAAACAGCAGTATAAGATTGTTGCCATTGTATTTGTCCTTTTAGCTTTGATTTTTGCCGTAATGGCATATGTGTTCCACATTCAGAACGAGTGGGTGCCTTTCGCCTTCCTTACCGGCGGTCTCTTCAGCGGACTTTCGGGATTCTTGGGTATGAAGACTGCAACCTACGCATCGGCACGTACTGCCAATGCGGCCCGCAAGTCAATGAATCAGGGTTTGCGTATGGCTTTCCGCAGTGGTGCTGTTATGGGACTCATTGTGGTGGGTCTTGGATTGCTCGATATTTCGGTGTGGTATCTTATTCTTGATGCTTGCATAAATGCAGCAGAACTGAGTAGCCCCGGAATGAAACTATGTATCATCACAACTACAATGCTTACCTTTGGTATGGGAGCTTCGACACAGGCACTCTTTGCACGTGTGGGTGGCGGTATCTACACAAAGGCAGCCGATGTCGGTGCCGACCTTGTTGGAAAAACCGAGTATGGCATCCCCGAGGACGATCCACGTAACCCCGCTACCATTGCCGATAATGTTGGTGATAATGTAGGTGACGTTGCAGGTATGGGTGCCGACCTCTACGAGAGCTATTGCGGCTCTATCCTTTCTTCGGCAGCGCTTGGTGCCGCAGCTTTCGCAGCCGATGGTGGCGAAATGCAGACAAAGGCGGTATTTGCTCCTATGCTCATTGCTGCTGTTGGTATTGTGCTTTCTATAATAGGTATCTTCTCGGTCAAGACAAAGGAGAATGCAAATATCAAGAGTCTTATAGGTGCTCTCTCACGTGGAACTAACCTCTCTTCGGCTCTTATAGTTGTTGCTACATTCGGTATCTTGTATGCTCTTGGCATTGATAACTGGCTTGGATTGTCATTTGCAGTGGTAGTTGGTCTTTTGGTAGGTATCGTGATAGGTCGCTCTACCGAGTATTATACTTCTCAGTCTTATGCTCCCACACGCAAGGTTGCCGAGGCTGGTAAGACAGGTCCTGCAACAGTTATTATCTCGGGTATGGGATTGGGAATGCTCTCGACTGCTATCCCCGTGTTGGCGGTTGTTGTTGGAATTGTACTTTCTTATTTGCTCGCTACCCAATTTGACCCCTCTGCAGAAAATGTGTCGCTCGGTCTTTATGGTATTGCTATTGCTTCGGTAGGTATGCTTTCGACACTTGGTATAACCCTTGCTACCGATGCGTATGGTCCCATTGCCGATAATGCAGGTGGCAATGCCGAGATGAGCGGTCTGGAACCCGAGGTTCGTCGTCGCACCGATGCTCTCGACTCGCTTGGAAATACAACAGCTGCTACAGGTAAGGGATTTGCCATTGGTTCGGCTGCGCTCACTGCTTTGGCACTGTTGGCATCGTATATCGAGGAGATACGTATTGCTATGGAGCG
>JAGCKB010000192.1 GCA_017647725.1 Bacteroidaceae bacterium | reverse complement strand
TTTATAACAACGGGGCTTATGATACCTTTTGTGTTGTTTACAATCTCGTCACCATAGTTTATACGACCCATATTCTCGACAAGAATCTGTAGTGTAGCGTTGAAGGGCACCTCAATCTCCATATCGTATGTCTGTGTGTTGCGGTTGAGCTCGCCAACCTTCTCGCCATCGACGTAAACGATTGCATAATCGCGTAGGCCGCTAATCTCCAATGTTCCGCTTATAGGTTGGTTGAAACGACGTGTGTAGAGTACATAACCGTAACCCTGATTAAGCTGCTCGAATGTGAGTGGGGTGTTGTTGTTCACTGCGTCGAGGCGCTCGGCGTATGAGAGAACGTCAACAACCTTGTCGAGCTTGATTGAGGGTATCTCTATCAGAGGAATCTGTGCGGGAGGCTCGGGTACGTTGTACTTTACATATTTCTTGATGACGTTGCGGATAGAGTCATATTTTGCTGTCACCCAACCTGCCTCGCTGATGGGGGCGTCGTAGTCGTAGCTTGTGAGGTCGGGCTGAATGTCGCGCTTGCGGTCGTAGTTGGCACCGCTGGTAAAGGCGAAGTTTGTTCCGCCGTGTACCATATAGAAGTTAATCGATACGTCATTCTTAAGATACTCCTCGGTCTGACGTGCTATCTGTGAGTCGTCAACATCGGGGTGTGGCTCGGCCCAGTGTGCAAGCCATCCGGGATAGAACTCGGCTACCATATACGGGCCCTGACCGTTGTGATATTTGTCGACCACTCTCTTTAGGTTGGCGATATTGCTCTCGCCGTTGGCTGTGGGGAGTGCTCCGGGGGTGCTGCCGCCCTCGAAGAGCCAGCTGCCGTCCGAGGTAAAGAGAGGTACATTGAAACCTGCATCGGCAAGCTGCTGTTTGATTTTTGCATTGTAGGCGCGGTGCTCCTCAAGGGGAATATCCTGACGCTGCGATACGTATGAACCAAACTCATTCTCGCACTGTACCATAATTATAGGACCGCCGTTTGTGCATAGAAGGTGTCCTACCTCTTTATATAGGCGCTCGATGTAGAGCTTAGTGTGTTTTAAGAAGTGCTCGTTGTCGCGACGAACCTCCATTCCCTCGACATTCTGCAACCACCAAGGATAACCGCCAAACTCCCACTCGGCGCAAACGTATGGGCCGGGACGAAGGATGACCATCATTCCCTCTTCGCCTGCAATCTTAATATACTCGGCAAGGTTCTTGTCGCCTTCGAAATCCCAAACACCGGGAGCGGTCTCGTGCCAGTTCCAGAATACGTATGTGGCAACGGTGTTTAGTCCCATTCCCTTCATCATTTGCAGGCGGTGACGCCAATATTGGTGGGGGATGCGAGAGTAGTGCATCTCACCCGAGAGGATGGGTGTTGGCTTACCATTGGCATAGAAATCGCCATCTTTAATCTCGAAAGTGAGTTTCTGCTGTGCATTGCTGCCAAGTGGTAGCAGTGTTAGCAAAAACAGGTAGAGTAATTTTTTCATAATGGTTAGGTTTATGTTGTTTGTGTATTTCTTTGTTCTGTGGTAGGGCGTATCTGAATAATACATTCTTTGCATAATACTGAAAACTTACATAAAAATATTGGTTTAAAGTGGGTTTAATAGAGTAAATAATGATATTTATATCCAAGATTATAACAAAGTTTAAATCTTTTTTATACTGAGCGAAACGAATAAGCTACTCTACATATATAAGGTCGCGAATAATAGCGTCGCTGACGAATAGTCCCTCGCGTGTTAGGGAAAGTATACCGTTGTCTTCTTTCAGTCGGCCGGCAGCAATGTGTGGCGCAGCATTTCTAAGCATATAGTCGGTTAGCTTGTCGCCGAATTTTTTGCGCATCCAATCCGATGGTACTCC
Organism: Bacteroidaceae bacterium; assembly: GCA_017647725.1. Lineage (GTDB taxonomy): Bacteria > Bacteroidota > Bacteroidia > Bacteroidales > Bacteroidaceae > HGM04593. Next base: position 6,298 of record JAGCKB010000192.1, on the reverse strand, counting down.
GTCGGCGGTGCGCAGTCGGGTGAGTATAGCATCGTTGTATTGTTCGGCTGTTGTCAGTTGTTCCACCTCGGAAAATGGCGCTCCGTTGTTAATACCTTCTATATACGTTTTTATGTCGGAGATATTCCAACTGCGCGACTCGCCGTTGTAGGAGTGAGCGGCAGCTCCGCAACCAAGATAGGGTATGTCGTGCCAATAGCTGCTGTTGTGGCGGCTTTCGTATCCGGGTAGTGCAAAATTGGAAATCTCGTAGTGGCGGTAGCCGGCAGCAGCTAACTGTTCTATCAATATCTCAAACTGTTTCAGATTTTCCTCTTCGTCAACAGCCTCTATCTTGCCTTGTTGCAGTGCTTTGTAGAGTGGTGTCTCTTCTTCGTATGTGAGGTTGTAGGCCGATATGTGTGTGGGTCGCAGTTCTATTGCTTGCTTAATGCTCTCTTGCCACTGCGCAGATGTAGATGATGGCAGGGCAAACATAAGGTCTATGCTTATGTTTTCGAAGCCTGCAGTTCGGGCGTCTTTCACAGCTTGTCGGGCTCTCTCGGCGGTGTGACGACGCCCGATGGCTTTTAGCTGTGCGTCATCGAAGCTCTGTATACCCATACTCAAACGGTTGAATGATAAAGAGCGTAGTGTGGCAAGGTATTCGGGTGTGAGGTCGTCGGGATTTGCCTCTATGGTAATCTCGGCCGATGGCGAGAGTCTGTAGTTCTCCTTTATTGTGCCGAGTATCTTTTGTAACTGCTCGCGGGTGAGTGTCGAGGGGGTGCCTCCACCAAAATATACTGTATCTATAATACCTATTATATAATTACGACGCATTATTATCTCGCGGCACAGCGCGTCGCAGTACTCTTGCTGCTTGCTGTGCAATGTCGATGAATAGAATGCGCAGTAAAGACAGCGCTGTTTACAGAATGGAATATGTATATAGATTCCTGCCATTTTTGTAAAAAAGTGTCAAAATTTTCGGCTAAGATAACTTTTTTTGTCCATTTTTGAAAAAAGTAAGCCAACTTATTTGCTTTTCTTTATGATAATTCATATATTGTTGCCGCTTTTGAAAAAACTTAATTAACCAATAGGATGGTGATAGGGTTCGTGTCTCTGTTCCCGACGATAAGATATCGCAGCCAAAGACGCATCTGTCATATCCTTAAAACACAAAAATAGTTATGAAAACTTATCAGACTAACGAAATCAAGAACATCGCAATCGTAGGATGTTCAGGCTCAGGTAAAACCACTCTCACTGAAGCTATGCTCTATGAGGGTGGTATTATAAAACGTAGAGGCTCTGTTGCTGCAAAGAATACTGTTAGCGACTATTTCCCTGTTGAGCAGGAGTATGGATACTCGGTATTCTCTACTGTCTTCCAGATTGAACAGGCCGGAAAGAAACTTAATCTTATCGACTGCCCGGGCTCGGACGATTTTGCAGGTAGTATGGTGTGTGCAATGGAGGTGTGTAACCTTGCGATGATGGTCGTAAATGGTCAGTATGGTGTTGAGGTAGGTACACAGAACTGCTTCCGTTACATCCAGAAGATGAAGAAGCCTATGATGTTCGTTGTAAACCAGGTCGACCACGAGAAGTGTGAGTATGACACTGTCATCGAGCAGTTGCAGTCTATTTACGGTTCAAAGGTTGTTCCCGTACAGTATCCTTTGAATGCAGGTCCAGGCTTTACTACTATCATCGACGTTCTTCTTATGAAGAAACTTACATATACAGGTGAGGGTCAGGCTCCCATCGTTGAGGATATTCCTGCCGAGGAGTATGATAAGGCTAAGGCTCTTCATATGGAACTTGTCGAGAAGGCTGCCGAGAACGAAGAGGGTCTTATGGATAAGTACTTCGAGTCGGAAGAGCTTACAACTGATGAGATTCGTATGGGTGCACGTATGGGTCTCTCTACCGATAGCGTTTATCCCGTTCTCTGTTGTTCGGCTGCTACAGATGTTGCTGTTGGCCGTCTGCTCGAGTTCCTCGCAAACGTGGCTCCCGAGGTTGATGATATGCCTAAGCCCCGTAACATAGATGGTGAGGTGGTGTCATACGACAGTTCGGCTCCTACATCAATATTCTTCTATAAAACATCGGTTGAGCCTCATATTGGTGAGGTTAACTATTTCAAGGTTATCAGCGGTACATTGAAACCCGGTGACGACCTCGTAAATGCCGATCGCGGCTCAAAAGAGCGTATTGCACAGCTCTATTGCAGCGCAGGTGCCAACCGTGTAGCTGTTGATGAACTTAAAGCCGGTGACCTTGGTTGCACAGTGAAACTGAAAGATGTGAAGATTGGTAATACTCTTAATGCAAAGGAACTTAACCACCGATTCTCACTCGTTAAATATCCTGCATCTAAGTATTCACGTGCTATTAAGCCTGTGAATGAGTCGGATATGGAGAAACTGATGCAGATCCTTAATCGTATGCACGAGGAGGATCCCACTTGGATTGTTGAGCAGTCTAAGGAGTTGCGTCAGACAATCGTTTACGGCCAGGGTGAGTTCCACTTGCGTACTCTTAAATGGCGCCTTGAGCACGTCGAGAAGATGCAGGTTAAGTTTGAGGAGCCTAAGATTCCTTATCGCGAGACTATTACTAAGGTTGCGCGTGCCGACTATCGTCACAAGAAACAGTCGGGTGGTGCAGGACAGTTTGGTGAGGTACACCTTATCGTTGAACCTTATGAGGAGGGTAAGCCTATGCCCGAGGTTTATCGCTTCGGTAACCAGGAGTTCAAGATTACTCCTAAGGGAACCGAAGAGGTTACACTCGACTGGGGCGGTAAGCTGGTATTTGTAAACAGCGTTGTAGGTGGAGCCATCGATGCTCGCTTTATGCCTGCTATCCTTAAGGGTATTATGGAGAGAATGGAGCGCGGTCCGCTCACAGGTTCGTATGCACGTGATGTTCGTGTTATCGTTTACGATGGTAAGATGCACCCCGTAGATTCAAATGAAATTTCGTTTATGCTTGCAGGACGTAATGCCTTCAGCGAGGCGTTCCGCAATGCAGGTCCCAAGGTGCTTGAACCTATATATGATGTTGAGGTATTCGTTCCCTCTGATAAGATGGGTGACGTAATGAGCGATATCCAGGGTCGTCGCGGTATGATTATGGGTATGGAGAGCGAGAATGGTTACGAGAAGCTCGTTGCAAAGGTTCCTTTGAAAGAGATGGCTTCTTACTCTACATCATTGAGTTCTCTTACCGGTGGACGTGCATCATTTATTATGTCATTTGCTTCTTACGAACTTGTTCCCACAGATGTTCAGAACAAACTGGTCGAGGAGCTTGCTGTAAAAGACGACGAATAATAAAGTTGATAATATCTAATAACAGAGTCTGCTGTGCCATTAATGGCACAGCAGACTCTGTTGTATATAGTAACTTGCTGTTTTGTTAACTTGAAAGACGGATATTGTTAATTATTGAAAAATATAATATATTTTGAGTTAATTATTTGTGCGGTATTTAAAGGTTATTCTTATCTTTACAATATGAAAAAGAATATAATTTGGCTTGTAGGAATAATTATGGGTGCCTGTTGCCTTGGACTTATCTATATGCAGGTGAGTTACATTGAGGCTATGGTACGTATGCGTAAACAGCACTTCGAGGAGGGCGTTAAACGCAGTCTCTATCAGGCTGCATACGATCTTGAACTTGACGAGACACGCAGTTATCTTATAAATGATATTAAAAAGGATGTACGTCGTGATTTTCATCGTTCGCAGATTAAGGATGGATTCTTGATGCTTGAACATAAGTATATGGTTTCTTCGGGTGAGAATAACAATCTTATGGTTGAGACAAGAACGCGTGTCAAAACCGATGCGGGCGCGGCTTTGATGCCTAAATTCAAGCATCAGGGAAATAGCGGTAATCTGTCGGTACAGGAACAACAGCGTCTGATGATAGAGGTGCTTAGCAAACGCTATCAGTATCAGCGTGCAATGCTTGATGAGGTCGTCTATACGATGATATATAAGGCAAGTGAGAAGCCGCTTGCACAAAGGATTAACTTCCGTCGACTTGACCAGAATATTAAATCGGAACTTGCAAATAATGGAATAGCTCTCTCGTATCATTTCAGGGTGTTGGGAGCCGATGGTAAAGAGGTTTATAAATGTTCGGACTATCATCGAACATCTGATGATAATGTGTATAAGGAGTTGATTTTTAAGAATGACCCGCCAACACGTATGGGGGTACTTGAGATTAATTTCCCGGCCGATATTCTGAACAATTATATTTACAGTTCGGTTAAATTTATGATTCCTTCTATTCTCTTCACTATTGTATTGTTGGTGACATTTGTTTTTACACTTTATATGATAGTGAGACAGAAGAAATTAACAGAGATAAAGAATGATTTTATAAATAATATGACTCACGAGTTCAAGACACCGATATCGACAATATCGCTTGCAGCACAGATGCTGCAAGACCAATCGGTGGCAAAGTCGCCGGCGATGTTTGGCCGACTATCGGGTGTAATATCAAGTGAGACAAAGCGTTTGCGTTTCCAGGTTGACAAGGTGCTTCAGATGTCTATGTTCGAGGATAGAAAAACGGCTTCACTTAAGATGAAAGAACTCGACGCACACGACCTGCTGAAAGGTGTGATAAATACCTTTACAGTGAAGGTAGAGCAGAGTGGAGGTCATATCGAGTGGGAACCGACGGCCGAAGATCCATACGTATATGTCGATGAGATGCACTTTACCAATGTCATCTTTAATCTTATGGATAATTCGCTCAAATATAAGAAACGTGATGAACCGCTTAATCTGACGTTGCGCACCTGGAATGCTAACGGCCACTTTATGCTGTCGTTGCATGATAATGGAATCGGAATACGCAAAGAGGACCTTAAAAAGATTTTTGATAAATTCTACCGAGTGCAGACTGGTAATGTGCACGATGTAAAAGGTTTCGGACTGGGACTTGCTTACGTTAAACAGATTATCCAGGCACACGGAGGAACAATCCGCGCCGAGAGTGAGATAGGCATAGGAACAACATTTGTAATTGTATTACCTTTAAAATAATAGTATTATGGAAGAGAAACAGAGAATTTTGCTATGCGAGGATGATGAGAATCTTGGTATGTTGTTGCGAGAGTATCTGCAGGCCAAAGGTTATCACGCAGAGTTATGCCCCGATGGTGAGGTGGGTTACAGAACTTTCCTCAAAGGGAAATTTGATATATGTGTGCTCGATGTAATGATGCCTGTAAAGGATGGTTTTACACTTGCGCAGGAGATTCGTGCGGCAAATGCCGAGGTACCTATTATATTTCTGACAGCCAAGGCGCTTAAAGAGGATATCCTTGAGGGATTCAAGATTGGAGCCGATGATTATATTACCAAACCTTTCAGTATGGAGGAGCTTGTTTTCCGTATAGAGGCAGTGCTTCGTCGTGTATGTGGAAAGAAGAGCAAGGATAATACGCTTTATAAGATTGGTGGATTTGTGTTCGACACACAAAAGCAGCTTCTTACAATAGATGGCCAGCAAACTAAACTTACCACCAAGGAGTCGGAGTTGTTGGCGCTTCTTTGTGCTCATGCAAACGAGATACTGCAGCGCGACTTTGCACTTAAGACAATTTGGATAGATGATAACTATTTCAATGCGCGCAGTATGGATGTTTATATTACAAAACTGCGTAAACATCTAAAGGCTGATCCCACTATCGAGATTATCAATATTCACGGTAAAGGCTACAAGCTTATAGCTCCCGAGTCTGAGGCTTGATTCGGGGATACAAAAAAGGTTCGGAATATTCCGAACCTTTTTTGTATCTGCTCTAAAGAGGCTTTTTATAATGTTAGTTCTTGTCAAGATGCTTTTTGCTTGCGAAAACGTATACAATGATACCTACTAACATTGCAGCAAATGTACCCCAAGTAATAACGTTGTTGTTAATCAAACCGTTGAAGTAGTAAAGGACAAGTGCTGCTGCTCCCAAAAGTACAAGAGCCAATCCAAAATAACTGAGACCTTTCATATCTTATAATTTACTTTATTTATATTCTGACTGCAAAGTAACACATAAATATTCTTATAATGAAATTTTTTTTGCTAAATTTTAGAAGCAGTTTAAATTTCTAAAAAAATATTCATATAGAAGCTGACGGTTTCGTCGTTTTTTATATTCAAAAATGCCTGTTTGTTTCTTTTTTGCGGTTACATAGCCCGCTATGCGCCCTTTAAAAATAAATAAACATTCTATTCTTGCTCTATAAAAAACTTGGCGATATAATTTTAAACAGCTTCT
>JAGCKB010000191.1 GCA_017647725.1 Bacteroidaceae bacterium | reverse complement strand
CAATTTATCTTCGCTATAATCCTCGCGGACAGTAGGGGCGATTTCTAATCGCCCGAAACCGAGGAAATGAAGAAAGCAGTGCTTCGGGCGATTACAAATCGCCCCTACACGCAATGAGAGATTGTCAAATATCAATGATTTACCTCTGCGTTAATACTCGCGGACAGTAGGGGCGATTTTCAATCGCCCGAAACCGAGAAAATGAAAAAGCAATGAATATCAGCAATTTACCCCGATGACAATTCTCGTGAACAGTAGGGGCGATTTCTAATCGCCCGAAACCGAGGAAATGAAAAAGCAATGCTTCGGGCGATTACAAATCGCCCCTACTCGCAATTAAGTACGAATTGTTTACATTTAGGTTAAGGGGGATGTTCATTCATCCCCCGTTTCCTGAGTATAGGGATGTTCACATCCCGACAATAACTTCTGCCGGAATGGTTTATTGTTTTTTTTGCATCTGGAGATGCTAATACTCGTAACCGTCGGATTAACAAAATCCGACGGAGGACAATAGGGACGATTAAGTATCTATGATTATTTTTGTTTGCTTTATGGGGTGGGATTATCCTTCTTGGGACGACGGCGATAGTGACGTCTCTTTGATGGTTGTTTTGCCTCGCCTGTCGTTGCCTGTGGCTGCTGTGCTTGCACTGCTGCATTAGGCTCTGTGTGGGCTGCTGTGGCGCTCTTACGCTGCTTACGACGGTTACGTGCTTTGTCGCCATTGCCGCGTTGTCCCTTGCGCTCGCCGTGTCGTGGACGGCGCTTCTTGTCGTTATTGCTCTTGCGCTTGGGTTGGTACTCGGGGGCTTCGCCAAGCTCGGCGGGGAGGGCTGCTTTCTCTACCTCTTGCTCCATAAACTCTTCGATGCGGCCAAAATAGTTCTGGTCGTCGACCGAGACGAGGGTGACGGCGCGTCCTTCGCTGCCGGCACGTGCGGTGCGGCCTACGCGGTGTATGTAGTCGTCGCAGTCGCGTGGCACGTCGTAGTTTATCACAAGGCGTATGTCGTCGATGTCTATTCCTCGGGCGAGGATGTCGGTGGCTACTATGATGTCTATCTTGCGGCTCTTAAAGCGGTACATTATCTCGTCGCGCTCACTCTGACTGAGGTTGCTGTGCATCTCGCCTACGTTGTATCCGCGTTTCTTGAGGGCGATGGAGATGTCACGTACTTTGTTCTTGCGCGAGGTGAAGAGGATGACGCGCTCGGGCTTTTCGTTGGCAAAGAGCTCTTTTATTATGCCTATCTTCTGTGGCTCGTAACATACGTAGGCTTGCTGCTTGATGCCGTCGGCGGGCTTGGCAAGCGAGAGTGTGATGTGTACGGGGTTGGTGAGTATGTTATCGGCAAGGCGACGTATCTCTTGTGGCATTGTGGCCGAGAAGAGCATTGTCTGACGCTCTTTGGGGAGCTGCTTGGCGATGGTCATAATGTCGTTGTAGAAGCCCATATCGAGCATACGGTCGGCTTCGTCGAGGATGAAGAATGATACTCGCGATAGGTCGATGTTGCCAAGGCTGATGTGGCTTATGAGACGACCGGGGGTGGCTACGATGATGTCGGCGCCGCGTGACATTCCGCGTAGCTCTTGCTCGTAGCGCTGTCCGTCGTTGCCGCCATATACTGCTACGCTTGATATTGGCATAAAGTAGGTGAAGCCCTCGAGCTGGCGGTCTATCTGCTGGGCAAGCTCGCGGGTGGGTGCCATAATAATGCAGTTGATGGCTTCCTCGGGGTAGTCACCGCGACATAGCTTGTTGAGCACGGGGAGAAGATAGGCGGCTGTCTTGCCTGTTCCTGTCTGTGCTACGCCAATGAGGTCGCGTCCCTCCATCAATGGTTGTATGGTCTTTTCTTGTATGGGGGTGCAGGTCTCGAAGCGCATTGCGTCGAGTGCATCGAGTATCTCATCTTCGAAATCAAAGTCGGTAAAGTACATCTTATTTGGGTTGTCGGTCGTTTATTTAGGTGCTTTCTTATAAAGATATAGGGCTATGAAGGCATAGACGATGTTGGGGAGCCACACGGCAAGGAATACGGGCATCTGCTCGGCAAAGGCCGAGGAGATGGCTTGGAACAGTATATACGAGAAACTTAGTCCAAGGCCTATTCCAAGGGATAGTCCCATTCCGCCCTTTGTCTTTTTCGAGGATAGGGAGGCGCCTATGAGGGTGAGGATGAAGGCGGCAAAGGACATTGCTATGCGCTTGTGATACTCTACCTCAAAGGGTTTTATGTTGGCCATTCCTCGGGCTTTCTGCTTGTCGATATATTCGCTTAGCTGGGGGCTGGTCATCGTCTCTTGTTGTCCTTCGGAGATGAGGAAGTCGCCCGGCTCTATCTTTATTATGGTGTCTAAGGGGATGCGAAGCTCGGAACGTATCGCCTCTTTGTCGTTGTTGAGCTCGCGTATCATCCAGTTCTTTGCAGTCCACTTGTGTTTCTCTTCGGGGTGGTAGGTGATGGTGCGGGCTGTCATATGTGATACGAGCTTCTTGTCGCGGAACTTGTCGAGTGAGAAGCGGTAGCCGGTGCGGGTGCGGCTGTCGTAGCGCTCGAAATAGGCTACTGTGCTGTCGTCGACCTGTAGCTGTATGTTACGGGCGGTCTCTACTACGTCGCGGCGCTTGTGCTTTACCTCGAACTCAATGCGGGTCTTGTTGCCTATGGGTATTACGTAGGCGCTGAGCACGAAGGTGAGGGCGGCTATTATGGCGGCCGAAATCATATAGGGGCGCAATAGTCGCTTGAAACTGACGCCTGCGGCAAACATCGCTATTATCTCGGAGGTCTCGGCGAGCTTCGAGGTGAAGTATATTACGGCAATGAACACGAACAGGGCGCTGAACGTGTTGGCGTAGTAGGGGACGAGGTTCAGATAATAGTCGAAGATGATGGCTTTCATCGGGGCATTGGACGTGGCGAACTTGTCGAGGTTCTCGTTGTAGTCGAATACTACGATGATTGCAATAATAAGGGCTATTGCAAAAAAGTAGGTGCCAAGGAATTTGGCTATTATATAGCGGTCGAGTCGCTTTAACTTAATGTAATCTAACCACTTCATAGTCGTTTATAATCGTCGTGTTACTTCTTCGAGCATTCCCTTTTTCCACGATGCGTAGTCGTTGGCAAGGATGTGTTTGCGGGCTTCGCCGGTGAGCCACACGTAGAAGGCGAGGTTGTGCAGCGATGCTATCTGCATTGCCAACAGCTCTTGCGACACAAATAGGTGACGCAGATAGGCGCGGCTGTACTGACGGTCGACAAATGAGGCGCCGTCTTCTTCTATGGGGGAGTAGTCGTATTTCCACTTTTCGTTGCGCATATTCATTATGCCGTGCTTGGTGAAGAGCATTGCATTGCGGCCGTTACGGGTGGGCATAACGCAGTCGAACATATCTACTCCGCGCTCGATGGCTTCGAGGATGTTGGCGGGGGTGCCGACACCCATCAGATAACGGGGCTTGTCGGTGGGGAGTATCTCGTTTACTACCTCTACCATCTCGTACATCTTCTCGGCAGGCTCGCCAACGGCAAGGCCGCCGATGGCATTGCCGCAGCACTCCTTTGAGGCGATATACTCGGCCGAGCGGCGGCGAAGGTCGGGGTAGACGCAGCCTTGTACGATGGGGAAGAGGGCTTGCTCGTATCCGTACATAGGCTCGGTCTGGGCAAGGCGTGCCACGCAACGGTCGAGCCAGCGGTGGGTGAGCTCCATCGATTTCTTGGCATATTGGTAGTCGGCGGTGCCGGGGGTGCACTCGTCGAATGCCATTATAATGTCGGCGCCTATGCTGCGCTCGATGTCCATAACGCGCTCGGGCGAGAAGAAGTGCTTGGAGCCGTCGATGTGTGAACGGAACTCTACACCATCTTCGCTCATACGGCGTATGTCTTTGAGCGAGAATACCTGAAAGCCGCCGCTGTCGGTGAGGATGGGGCGGTCCCAACTGTTGAACTTATGCAGGCCGCCTGCTCCTTCAAGAACGCTGAGTCCGGGGCGCAGGTACAGATGGTAGGTGTTGCCTAATATTATCTGTGCTTTTATGTCGCTCTTCAGCTCGGGTATCTGTACGGCTTTTACCGAGCCTACTGTGCCTACGGGCATAAAAATAGGGGTCTCGATGTCGCCGTGTGCTGTGTGCAGCACTCCTGCGCGGGCGTTGCTGCCGCTGTCGGTATGTAGTAGGTCGAATTTCACAAGTGTTCTCTTTTTGTGGTTATATTTGGTATTGTCTTCTTGGGCGGTTTAATTGCATCGGGGTTGCAGTCATTAGAAGCTTCTTAAACTGCTTCTAAATTCAATGGGTTCTTTACTTTCTCTTGCAAAAGGGCTATCTCCAATACCTCTTCTATGTCTTTTACATAGTGGAAGGTGAGTCCTTCGAGGTAGGCTTGGGGGATTGCTTCGATGTCGCGACTGTTCTCGTGACACAGTATTATCTCTTTTATGCCGGCACGCTTGGCTGCAAGAATCTTCTCTTTTATTCCGCCTACGGGAAGCACCTTGCCGCGTAGGGTTATCTCGCCTGTCATTGCAAGGTTGGGCTTTATGCGGCGCTGTGTAAATGCCGAGGCGAGGGCTGTTGCCATTGTTATTCCTGCCGATGGGCCGTCTTTGGGGATGGCGCCTTCGGGGACGTGAAGGTGTACGTTCCAGCGCTCGAACACTTCGTGGGGAATACCAATGTGCTGTGCGTGTGACTTTGTATATTCCAATGCCAGCATTGCCGACTCTTTCATTACGTCGCCAAGATTTCCGGTGAGGGTGATGCCCTCGCCTTTACCTCGGCTGAGGCTTGTCTCTATGAATAGTATCTCGCCGCCTACTGCGGTCCAGGCAAGGCCTGTTACAACGCCTGCATAGTCGTTGCCCTGGTATTTGTCGCGTGAGTACTCCTTGGGGCCTAAGAACTCTTTAAGGTCTTCGGGCTTTATTGTTGTTGTTGAGAACTCTCCGTCGGTGGCCTTTTGGCAGGCGAGGCGGCGGAATATCTTACCTATCTTTTTCTCTAAGGTGCGCACTCCCGATTCGCGGGTGTAGTCCTCGATGATTTTCTCTATCGTATTCTTGCGAATGGTTATCTTCTCGCCCGATATTCCGTTGGCTTTCATCTCTTTCTGTATGAGGTGGCGACGGGCTATCTCTATCTTCTCTTCGGTGAGGTAACCGCTAACCTCGATGAGCTCCATACGGTCGAGTAGTGGGGCCGGGATGCTGGCGAGGTCGTTGGCGGTGGCGATGAACATTACGTTCGACAGGTCGTAGTCGATGTCGAGGAAGTTATCGTGAAAGGCGTTGTTCTGCTCGGGGTCGAGTACCTCGAGGAGTGCCGACGAGGGGTCGCCGTGGTTCGAGGCACCGCCTACCTTGTCAATCTCGTCGAGGATGAATACGGGGTTGTCGCTACCGGCTTTTATTATGTTCTTGAGTATGCGGCCGGGCATTGCACCGACGTAGGTGCGGCGGTGTCCGCGTATCTCGGACTCATCGTGGACGCCACCAAGCGACATACGCACATATTTGCGCTTCAGCGCCTCGGCAATGGACTTGCCAAGAGAGGTCTTGCCTACTCCCGGAGGGCCGTAGAGGCAGATGATGGGGGCTTTCAGGTCGCCACGCATTTTTATCACTGCAAGATGCTCGAGGATGCGCTCTTTTACCTTGTCGAGTCCGTAGTGGTCGCGGTCGAGTACCTTACGGGCGTTCTTCATATCAAGATTGTCGTTGGTGCAGTCACCCCAGGGAAGTGTGCTCATTACCTGCAGGTAGTTGAGCTGCACGTGGTAGTCGGGGGTCTGTGGGTTGATACGCTCTAACTTGGCAAGCTCTTTTTCAAATGTGGTGCGCACCTGGTCGCTCCATTTTTTGTTGGCGACTTTCTGGCGCAGGTCGTTCATATCGTTGTTCTGAACGCTGTCGTTGCCAAGTTCCTCTTGGATGTTCTTCAACTGCATCTGAAGGAAATACTCTTTCTGCTGCTGGTCGAGCTCCACGTGTGTGCGCTGCTGTATCTGATGGTTCAGACGGGCATACTCCAACTCCTGATATATGATTATTCCAAGATGATAGACGCGCTCCAAGAAATTATTCTCGGCAAGCAGGCGGAACTTCTCGTGCTGAGGACATTTAATGTTGGAACATAGGAAGTTTACAAGGGTAAAGTCGTTCTCTATATTCTTTATTGCTATGTTGGTCTCGCCGTGAGGCTCGGTCATACCAAAAAGCTGTATGGCATCCTGGCGGACGTTGTTAATGAGGGCGCTCATCTCGGCGTTGTCATTATCATCGGGCATAATGTCGGGGAGCGACTCTACCTTACCTTGCAGGTAGGGGTAGGTGTGCTCTATCTGCTTTATGGTTATACGCTCTATTCCCTGAAGGACAATGGTGGTTGAGTCGTCGGGAAGCTCAAAGATGCGAAGTATCTTTGCACTTGTTCCAATGCCGTAGAGGTCCTCTTTCTTGGGCTCCTCGGTATCTGCTTTCAACTGACAGAATACACCTATTGTGGCCTTGGATTTCATTGCTTTGTGCACAAGGCGCAGTGAACTTTTGCGTCCAACCGATACAGTGAGTATTGCCGATGGGTATAAGAACATATTGCGAAGTGGCAATATGGCCATTGAATCGTTACCACTATTGCTAATCTTGTCGCTCTCGTTGTTTTGGAGCTCGGCTATCACCGAAATTGCACTGATGTCGTCGTTATTATCGTTGAACATATTTTTCTTGTTATGTTGTTTTTTATATAAACAATGCGCACTGTTTATTTGTGCGCCTATTTCAAACTGCGAAGATACTATTTTTTTACCATTTTGCTTTATTTTTACTACTCTTATTTATAAAATAATATTAATTAAATATAAAAGAATGCTTTTAATGTGTAATGATGGCTTTGCTCTGAAAATATTTATTGAAAAAATAAACAACTTCTTAAAAAAGTCGTAATTTTGCACGATAATAGAAAAATGCAGGTGAATAATAGACAGAGCATATTATTTCTCATTAATCCAAAGTCGGGTGTGAATAGTAAACGTTCGCTGCCCGAACTCATTGTGTCTACTATCGATAAAGAGCGTTTCGACTATTCGATAATGGAGACAAAATATGTTGCACACGCTACCGAACTCGCTTT
>JAGCKB010000190.1 GCA_017647725.1 Bacteroidaceae bacterium | reverse complement strand
TTTTAAGGGCGCATAGCGGGCTATGTAACCGCAAAAAAGAGACAAACAGGCATTTTTGAATATAAAAAACGACGAAACCGTCAGCTTCTATATGAATATTTATTTTAGAAATTTAAACAGCTTCTATGGCAATAGTAAAACCTTTCTGTGGTGTACGTCCGCCACAGAATCTTGTAGAGAAGGTTCAGAGCCGACCTTATGACGTACTTAACTCGGACGAGGCACGTGCCGAGGCCGAAGGTAACGAAATGTCGCTCTACCATATAATTCGTCCCGAGATTGATTTCCCTGTTGGTACCGATGAGCATAACCCCGAGGTCTATGCCAAGGCTGCCGAGAACTTTGCAAAGTTCCAGCAGAACGGTTGGCTTGTTCAGGATGAGAAGGAGCAGTATTACATCTATGCACAGACTATGAATGGAAAGACTCAGTATGGTCTTGTAGTTTGTGCCTACGTCGAGGATTATATGAACGGCGTAATAAAAAAGCACGAGCTCACACGTAAGGATAAAGAGGAGGATAGAATGAAGCACGTTCGTGTAAACGATGCTAATATAGAGCCTGTCTTCTTTGCATTCCCCGATTGCGCCGAGCTCGACAGGGTAGTGGCATCATACACTGCCGAGGCACCTGTATATGATTTCACTGCGCAGCTCGATGGCTTCCGCCATCAGTTGTGGATTGTAGACAAGGATGAGGATATTGCAATAATAACCAACGAGTTTGCCAAGATGCCGGCGCTTTATATCGCCGATGGTCATCACCGTTCGGCTGCTGCCGCATTGGTGGGCAAGGAGAAGGCAGATAATAATCCCAATCATCGCGGCGACGAGGAGTACAACTATTTTATGGCTGTATGTTTCCCTGCAAGCCAGTTGACTATAATAGACTACAATCGCGTAGTAAAGGATTTGAACGGACTCACAAGCGAACAGTTCCTTTCTGCCCTTGATAAGGATTTTGTGGTAGAGCTAAAGGGTGAGGAAATATACAAACCCGATGCGTTGCATAACTTTGCACTTTATCTCGATGGTAAATGGTATAGTCTCACAGCAAAAGAGGGAACATACGACGATGCCGACCCGATAGGTGTGCTTGACGTTACAATATCGTCGAATCTTATCCTTGACAATATCCTGGATATAAAAGATTTGCGTACAAGTAAACGCATCGATTTTGTGGGTGGTATAAGAGGCTTAGGCGAGCTTAAACGTCGTGTGGACAGTGGCGAGATGCGTGCAGCATTGGCGCTCTATCCTGTATCTATGAAGCAGTTGGTCGATATTGCCGATACAGGCAACATAATGCCACCAAAGACAACCTGGTTCGAGCCTAAATTGCGCTCGGGACTTGTAATTCATAAATTATCGTAATGCTTCCCGAGGACGTATATAAGACAATAGATATAGCAGGCGAAGGAATTTACTCCGAGAAAAGGAGTAAATTCCTTGCATTCGCTCTGCCTGTTACCACCCTTGACGAGGTGAAAGAGCAGGTCGAGGCTTTTCAGAAAAAGTACTACGATGCACGACACGTCTGTTATGCCTATCGTTTGGGCGAGCGTGGCGACCAGGAGCGTGCTAATGATAATGGCGAGCCGTCGGGCACAGCAGGAAAACCAATATTAGGACAGATACATAGTAGGGAGCTTACAAATGTGCTTGTTATTGTGGTGCGTTATTTCGGCGGAATAAAATTGGGTACAAGTGGGCTTATCGTTGCCTATCGCCTGGCTGCAGCCGAGGCTCTCGATGCTACCGAGCACGTCGAAAAGACTATCAACGGGGAGATAACATTGCGCTTTTCCTATCCTCTGCTAAACGATGTTCTGCGCATTGTAAAAGAGGAGGAGCCCAAAGTGGTAGAGCAGATTTTCGACAATGATTGTGTGGTTCGTCTCTCAATGCGCCTGTCGCGCCTGCCACGTCTTATAGAGCGTTACGAGAAATTGGTTATAAGCAGCAAAGGCGATTTGAAAATAGAAAAATAGCCCCGTTGCGACCCTTCTCGGGCGCATAAAAACAGCCGCTTACTCTTTTTATTCAGTCTCATAACAAGGTGGATGACCCTTTTATTACTTTTGGGTCATCCGCTGTTTTTTTTATATCGGCGAATGAGCATAAACTTATTAAAAAACATTATAAGATGGTTAACAAATTTGCAGTTTAATATAAATTATTTAAATTTGCAAATTGACACAATATTGTCAAATTGTATTAACTAACCTAAATATTAATTTTTTATGAGAAGAAACTACAAGTTATTTACTTCGACTCTGTTGGCGGCTTTTATGCTTCCTACAGTAGCTTCGGCGCAGCTTGAGTTAAAGTCGGAGGTTCTGTCGAACCCTGACAATGAACCCGTTGAGGTTCATCCTGTGCCTCATCCTCGTCAGTTGAAATGGCAAGAGACCGAATTTTATGCATTCTTCCATTATGGAATGAATACATATACCGGACTCGAGTGGGGTAATGGAGACGAGAATCGTGCTCGCTTTGCTCCTACTGCAGCGCCCAATCCTCGTCAGTGGCTCGAGGTTGCCAAGCAAGCAGGTATGCGCGGTGGTATTGCTGTCGTAAAGCATCACGATGGTTTTTGTCTATGGCCTACTGAGACAACAGATCACAATGTTACAAACTCGGGTAATGATTTTGGTAGAAATACTAATATCCCAAAGGATTTTGCCGAGGCTGCACGTGACCTTGGTATGAAATATGGTTTCTATGTTTCGCCTTGGGATAGAAATAGCGTGCATTATGGTACCGATAAGTATGTAAAGGATGTATTCCTTCGTCAGTGTGCCGAGTTGGCTCAGTATGGTACCGACCAGTTCGAGATGTGGTTCGACGGTGCTAATGGTGGTAGCGGCTATTATGGTGGACGCAATACAACCGTTAATGTAGACCGTGCTACATATTACGACGTTCCTAACCTTCGTGACAGTATTCACAAGGTATGCCCCGACTGCGTTATGTGGGGTGTAGGCGGTGAGGCTCGTTGGATTGGTAACGAGGCAGGTTGGGCAGGACAGACTAACTGGTCGCCCGAAAACCGCGATTATGCTCCCGAGAGTAACGGTATGTATGGTAATGAGAATGGTTGGTTCTGGCTCCCCGGTGAGAGCGATGCCAAGGCTACAAATCAGGGTTGGTTCTACCACGACGGTGAGTCGCCACTCTCTTCGGAGCGTCTATTCCAGATGTACTTAGAGACTGTTGGCCGTAATGCTACTCTTATCCTTAACATTCCTCCCAACAAGGCAGGTGTTCTTCCTCAGGCTTCGGTTAACTCATTGGTTGGTATGGGCGACCTCATCAAGGAACGTCTGACAAATGATTTTGCCCAGAGTGCAAAGGTCACCGTATCTGAGACACGTAATGCAGGTGCAGCTCGTAACTACGAGGCAAATAATATGACCGATGGCAATAAAGAGACCTATTGGGCTACCAACGATGGTACAGTTGAGGCTACAATTACTCTAACCTGGGATGAGCAGAAGACTGTACGTTACGTCGAGCTTATGGAGTATATCGCCAAAGGACAGCGTGTGAAGAAATTCCACATCGAGGTTAGTGAGGATGGTAAGAACTGGACTCGTCGTGCCTCTAATGTAGAGACAACAACTGTGGGTTACAAGCGTATTATCCCCTTGAACGGCAGTACATCGAACAGCTTCGGCACAGGATTCGCTGCTAAGGGCGTGCGTATCGTAATTGAGGACAGCAAGGCTTGTCCCCTCATCAGCAAGGTTGCAGTTTATTGATTCACCAAGTGTTAACAGCTAACAGAAAATAATTATGAAATTTAGAAATATATTCTCATTGGCGACTATGCTTCTGCCTATGGCGATGATGGCGCAGACCAACATCACTTTCGAGGAGCAGGACTACAAAGCGTTGGGTGTGTATGATACTTGGGAAGAATCGCCCTTCCGTACAGGTAAACTCAACGGTAATTACGCGGTTATAGATAACCATCTTACATACGTTGACGAGCAATTAGAGGCAGCTCCCAACGACTCGAAGAAGATTCTCGCAGTACAGCGCTCTCGCTTTGGTAGTAACACTTTTGGTGTGCGCATCGACCTTAACGAGACCTTCGAACTTACCCCTACAACAAAATACATCCACGTGATGGTACATCGTCCCTATGGTGGTCGTGTTATGGTTGTTGGTCTTGGTAAACGCACTGAGCGTCAGGGACAGTCGCCCGAGACCGAGCAGTTCTGGGCAATGTCTACAACAAATGTGGGCGGTGACAAATGGCAGGATGTAGTGCTTCCCATCAAGGGTAACGGCGGTATAGAAATCTACAGTCTCGTGGTTGTTCCCGACTGTGAATCGCCCCACAACTACAGCGATGATGCTATCTGTTACATCGATAATATCGAGATTAATAATAATCCGCAGTCGAAATTTGTATATGGATACTATCCCGTATCTTTTGATAAGGGACAGCTTTATACCCGTAGCGACCGCCGTGTGAATGGTGTAGGTCTTGCTTCTGGCGATGGAGCGCAGAATTTCGCTTCTCCCTCGAAACCTAATACAGTTTATGTCGACCTCACTGCAAACGAGGTTAAAGCGCGTGCAGGCGAGAAGGTTACTCCCAAGATTAACTATTCGGGTAGTTGGATGCACGGATATGTTTATCTCGATACAAATAATGACGGTAAGTTCCTCTATGATATGAACGACGATTATACCATCCCCGAGGGAAGCGAGATTATGGCTTATTCATATTACAAAGGAAAGAACAGCACAGGTGCCTCTATAAGCAATAGCAACGTGCTTGCTCCTCCTGCATTTACAATACCCGAAGGACTTGCAAATGGTTACTATCGTCTGCGCTTTAAAGTAGATTGGGACTGCATCGACCCCGCAGGAAATGTCGACCAGGGCAACTCTATCATCAGCAACGGTGGTGGTATCATAGATATTCGTCTGAATGTTCACGGTGACTATTGTAATGTAAACGATGCTAACCGTAATGGTGAGGTTCTTGCTGCCGATGGTACAAAACTTGTGAAGTATCAGGCCGAATATGGTAAGCCCTTTACCATAAAGATGAACCCCGAACAAGGCTTTGAGTATGCCGGTATTGTTGTTAAGTATGGTTACAACCTTGGTGGTGACAGCATTGTACACGATAATCTGCAGTGGCAGAAGGTTCGCATCTCTCGCGAGTTGTTTGTGAATGACGAGTATACAATCCCTGCCGAGTATATGATAGGTGATGTAGAAATCGAGGGACTCTTTATCGAGAAGGGTACATACGTCCCCGAGACACCCGAGACTCGCTATGAGACAACCGTTGTAAGTAATGGAAATTTCGCTGATGGAACCGCTTGGTACACAATCCAGATAGGCCAACAGGGATATGTGCTTGCCGATAATGGCGATGCCAATTATATAGCCTTGGATAATACAGTTCTGGATGCCGAGAATCCTGCACAGCTATGGTGCTTCACCGGTAACGAGAATGAGGGCTACCGCATCTATAATATGCAGGCAGGTGGCTCAAAGGTGCTTGCTGCCCCCACTGCAATGCTTGGTAGCACAGGTGCCGGTTCGTTTCCCACAATGCAGCCTTTAGGCAACCTGCCCGAAGGTTACACCGACCTTTGGAAATTTGCCGACTCGGACGACCTTGGCTCGGAGGATGTGTCGCACGCATATATGTACGAGGTTGGATACGAGAGCAATAAGGTGAACAACCGCGATAGCAAACTTGCTTTCTGGAACGGTGGTGCCGATGCAGGCTCTACATTGCAGATATATTTTGCAATGAAAACAGTTGCTGCCATTGATACATTGACAGGTCCTGCACTACGTGCGATGACATTGCCTACACGTATCGGTTTGCAGTCAATCTCTGAGACTAACGGCTACTGGTTCAACGGTGCTGCTGTTGAGGTCGAGAGCAAGGAACCTGTGGCTTCTAACGTATATGTCTGGGAGCCTGTAGAGGGTAGTGATGGTAAGTTCTACCTTTGCAAGGCTTATCCCGAGGTAGCCGACGGAGAAGGTTATGTTCAGCAGCCCAATGGCGATGTTGCTCTTGGAGATAAGGCTACTGCTGCAGAGTTCGAGGCATTCAGCCCTATGATCGAGACCGGCGGTGGTGATGTTAACACTGATGATACTTCGTGGAGTGTCGAGGTTGTCGATAATCCCTACTTGGTTCGTTTCGTTACTGGCGGAACATATCTTAACTCACAGGCAGCCGGCGTATTGCCTAAGTTTGCAACAGGAACAGGCGCTTGGTCGGTGTGGTATGTGCATAACTTCACTAATCTTCATAAACTGACAATGAATATCATTGTAGATGACCGTAGCGAGGTTATTACAAAGATGTATTATGCCGGGGATGTTGTTGAGCTTCCCGTTTATGAGGGTTATGTTTGTGAACTTGGCGATATCTATATAATGGGCAACGAGGATGCCGAGATTACTCTTAACTATAAGAATGTAACCGGTATTTCGGATGTTAAAATAGATGGCGAGACTGTAATCTATGATATTTATGGCCGTCGAGTAAATGCTGTTGAGAAGGGTATTTACATCGTCAACGGTAAAAAAGTTCTTGTTAAGTAATAGAACTATAGATTACTGTTATTATAGTCAGCGCACTTTTCAGGTGCGCTGACTATTTTTTTTAAAGGTATATAGATTAAAGTAATTATATAAAAATAGCCCCACCTAACCTACCTCTAAGGGGGCCAAGTGAGATTAAATATTACAGCATATTCGATAGCACAATGTGTGTCCGAGCATTTATAAGAAACAGTGCGAGATTGTTCCGGGTATAAGCATCTTCAGATGCGTAATTTATTCTCGGGATGTGGAAAATCTATTATTGGTGTCCGGTAAAACTTTTTCAGTCTCTCATTTAGGTTTGTTTGCTAAATTCAGCCTTTCATTGTTATTTTTCTCCTACTTTTCGTGCCGACGAAAAGTAGGCAAAAGGCTCTGCGCACGGAAAATCTTAACGTAAAATGCTCACGATGTTTTTTGGGTGCTGCGGAACTCGCTTCG
>JAGCKB010000189.1 GCA_017647725.1 Bacteroidaceae bacterium | reverse complement strand
CCATCTAATCTCCCTAAAGGGGAGGAAAAAAGACTGATTCATTGATTTTAACTCCCTCACCTTTAGGATGGGGCTTTTACCGATGCAAAAGAAACGGGGGATGAATGAACATCCCCCGTAACTGTTAAGCTATTCTGTTCTTATTTTAGAAGCTGTTTAAATTTCTAAAAGAAATATTCATATAGAAGCTGGCGGTTGCGTCGTTTTTTATATTCAAAAATGCCTGTTTGTTTCTTTTTTGCGGTTACATAGCCCGCTATGCGCACTTAAAATATAAATAAACATCCAATTTTTGCTCTATAAAAAACTTGACGATATAAATTTAAATAGCTTCTTAGTTGCGAAATTCGAGGCTTTCTCCCGAAGCGTCTACTACAATCGCCGAGTCCTTGTGTACTGTTCCTGCAAGAATCTGCTTCGATAGGTCGTTGAGCAGGTGACGCTGAATGGCTCGTTTAATAGGTCGCGCTCCAAATTCGGGGTCGAATCCTGCAGATGCAATAAATTCTATTGCTTTCTCGGTAAGCGATAGTTGAATGCCGTTCTCCTTTAGCATACTGCTCACTGCATCTGTTTGCAGACGAACAATCTCTTTTATCTCTTGTTTGTCGAGAGGGGTGAACATTATCGTCTCGTCAATGCGGTTAAGGAACTCGGGACGGATGGTTTTCTTCAGCATCTCCATAACCTGCGCAGTGGTCTTTTCTATAATCTGCTCGCGGTTGCTTTCGTTAAGATGCGAGAACTCCTCCTGGATGTAGCTGCTACCAAGATTACTTGTCATAATTATTATTGTATTCTTGAAGTTTACGGTGCGACCCTTGTTGTCGGTGAGTCGGCCGTCGTCAAGAACCTGCAACAGTATGTTGAATACATCGGGGTGTGCTTTCTCAATTTCGTCGAAGAGTACAACTGAGTAGGGCTTGCGGCGCACAGCCTCGGTGAGCTGGCCGCCCTCATCGTAACCGACGTATCCCGGAGGGGCGCCGATGAGTCGCGATACCGAAAATTTCTCTTGATATTCGCTCATATCTATGCGGGTCATAAGTGTCTCGTCGTTAAAGAGATACGAGGCAAGTGCCTTTGCCAGCTCGGTTTTTCCTACTCCTGTTGTTCCCAAGAAAATGAATGAACCTATGGGGCGTTTGGGGTCTTGAAGTCCAGCGCGGCTGCGGCGTACTGCGTCGCTTACCGCTTCAATGGCTCTTGTCTGTCCAATTACTCTCTTGTGCAGCTCATCTTCGAGGTTAAGTAGTTTTTCGCGCTCGCTCTGCAACATTTTACTCACCGGTATGCCTGTCCAGCGTGCTACAACCTCGGCAATATCCTCGGCTGTAACCTCTTCTTTTATCATTGCATTGCTGCCTTGTGCGTTGTGCAGTGTCTCTTGTACTGCGGATATCTTGTCGTTCAGCGCTTTTATGCGTCCGTAGCGTATCTCTGCTACGCGTCCGTAGTCGCCTTCACGCTCGGCTTTGTCGGCTTCGAATTTCAGTTTCTCAATCTCTTGCTTGGCGCTCTGTATGCTGTCGGCAAGCTCTTTCTCGTGCTGCCACTGTGCACGCATCTCTTTCTCCTGTTCCTTAAGAGTGCTTATGGCGCGGTTTAGATGTTGTAGCTTATCCTCGTCCTTTTCGCGTTTTATTGCTTCGCGCTCAATCTCCAATTGCT
This sequence comes from Bacteroidaceae bacterium, assembly GCA_017647725.1. Classification (GTDB taxonomy): domain Bacteria; phylum Bacteroidota; class Bacteroidia; order Bacteroidales; family Bacteroidaceae; genus HGM04593. The sequence continues at coordinate 8,637 of JAGCKB010000189.1, read as the reverse complement.
TTATCTGTCGCGATTTTTCGTCGAGTTCCTCGGGGAGCGAGTCGCGCTCCATACGCAGTTTGGCGGCTGCTTCGTCGATAAGGTCGATGGCCTTGTCGGGGAGGAAACGCTCGGTTATATAACGGTCGCTAAGGGTTACGGCGGCTATCAGTGCGTCGTCCTGGATGCGCACTTTGTGATGGCTCTCGTAGCGCTCTTTAAGTCCTCGGAGTATCGATATTGTACTCATCTTGTCGGGCTCATTTACCATCACTGTCTGGAAACGTCGCTCCAGCGCCTTATCTTTCTCGAAATACTTCTGATATTCGTCGAGGGTGGTGGCGCCAATAGAGCGCAGTTCGCCTCGGGCCAATGCGGGCTTGAGGATATTGGCTGCGTCCATTGCTCCCTCTCCCTTTCCTGCGCCCACAAGGGTGTGTATCTCGTCTATAAATAGTATGATGTTACCCTCGGATTTCAGCACTTCGTTTATTACTGCCTTTAGTCGCTCCTCGAATTCTCCTTTGTACTTTGCACCTGCAACGAGGGCGCCCATATCAAGCGAATATATCTGTTTCTCGCGAAGATTGTCGGGGACATCGCCTCGTACAATGCGGTGTGCAAGCCCCTCTACGATGGCTGTTTTTCCTGTTCCCGGCTCGCCAATGAGTATGGGATTGTTCTTTGTACGTCGGCTCAGAATCTGTAGAATACGGCGAATCTCGTCGTCGCGTCCTATTACAGGGTCGAGCTTGCCGCTGCGTGCAGCCTCGTTAAGATTTATAGCATATTTCGATAGTGATTGGTAGCTATCCTCGGCTGATTGCGATGTTACCTTTTCGCCTTTACGCAGTTCGGCAATGGCGGCTCTGAGGCTTTTTTCGTCTACCCCGGCATTGTGTAGCAGTGCAGATGCGCGGCTCTCGCATTTGAGCAGTGCAAGGAGCATTGGTTCAATGGAGATATACTCATCGCCCATCTCTTGCGATAGAGTGGTGGCTTTGTTCAGCACCTCGTTGCTCTCGCGGCTGAAATAGGGTTCTCCGCCCGATACTTTGGGGCAGGCGCTCTCTTCGCGCTCTACCTCTTTTATTATGTACTGTGCGTTTGCACCTGTCTTTTGCAGTAGGAATGTGGTTGTCTGTTCGGCTGCTCGCAGTATTCCACCTAACAAATGTATAGGCTCTATTGTCTGCTGACCAAGCTCCTGCACACGATTCACTGCTGCTTGAATGGCTTCTTGCCCTTTGATTGTAAATTTGTTAAAGTTCATAGTCTACTGTTTTTTCTTAATAATGTATTGTAGAAGCTTCTATCTCTTCTCTGTACTTAGAACAAATTACGGGCCAAGGGGGTTTAAGCGACAAAATGGCACTCTAAGGTGCCATTTTGTCGCTTAATATGAGGGAGATACCGACTAATAATCAAATATTCTCACACTCTTCCATCCATATAGCATAGCTTGCATCCGATGGCATTTGCCAGCCTCCTCGGGGGCTTAGGGTGCAACTGCTCACTTGTGGGCCGTCGGGCATACACGAGCGTTTGAACTGTTATGTAAAGAATCGGCGGAAGAAGATTGTAATCCATTTTTTTATAGTTGCGTCGTCGTATTTACCGGCAAAGGCGTGTCGTGTTACATAGTAAATCTTGGCGGGCGAGTATCCGTTCTGCATAAAATTGTAGAGGAAGAAATCGTGCAGTTCGTAGGGGCCTACAAGGTCTTCTGTCTTCTGCTTAATCTCGCCATTTTCGTCGGCAGGGGTGAGCTCGGGTGATATTGGAGTATCCACAATATCCAAGAGTATTGTGCCTGTTGCGCTGTCTACAATGTTTGCTGCCGCCCATCGTGTAAGGTGTTGTACGAGGGTTTTGGGGACCGATGCGTTTACACCGTACATACTCATCTGGTCGCCATTGTAGGTTGCCCAGCCGAGTGCAAGCTCCGAGAGGTCGCCTGTGCCCACAACGAAGCCGTTTGTCTGGTTAGAAATATCCATCAGTATCTGTGTGCGTTCGCGTGCCTGTGAATTTTCATATGTAACGTCGTGTATCGAAATATCGTGCCCGATGTCACAGAAATGCTGTTTGCAGGCTTCGCGTATGGGTATTTCACGTACTGTTATTCCGAGGCTTTCCATCAGTTTAAGTGCATTGGTGTATGTGCGGTCGGTTGTTCCAAAGCCAGGCATTGTGACGCCTATGATGTCTTTGTGGTCTCTCTTTAGTATGTCGAATGCGTGTGCAATGACAAGCAGTGCAAGGGTCGAGTCGAGTCCGCCAGAGATTCCTATGACACAACTTTTGGCATAGGTGTGCTCTATGCGTTTGGCAAGGCCAAGGGCTTGTATCGAGAGTATTTCGCTACATACGTCGTTCAGCTGCTCTCCCTCGGGGATAAAAGGCTGCGTGCTTATGCTGCGGGTAAGCTCGGCGATGGTCACTTGCTGTTGTGCGATGCGTGTGTATCCAATAGTCTCTTTCTGCTGCTTGCAAGCTGCGGCAAATGTCTTGCTCACTCTGCGTTTATGGCGCAGTAGCTCGGTGTCTATCTCGGATATTGTCAACTGACTATCTATTGCAAATCGTCTGTTCTTGGCAAGAATTGTTCCGTTTTCGGCTATAAACGCTGTGCCCGAGAATACCGCGTCGCTTGTAGATTCGCCAAAGCCACAGCTTGAATAAACATAGCCTGCTATGCTGCGTTCGCTGCAATTCCTATACGACTGTATGAGCTTGCTATGTTTGCCTGCTACTTCGCTGTTTGCTGCAAGGCTTATTATGATTTCAGCTCCCCGGAGTGCTGATAGCGTTCCCACGGGTTGCGGGCTTAACATATTCTCTCCTATCTCTACTGCGAAGGTATAGCTGCCGGTGTCGAAGATTCTGTTGCTGTGCAGTGCTGTCTCTTGTCCGCAAAGTGTTATAGTCTCGCCGTCGATGATGTTTTCTCCCGAGGTGAACCAACGCTCCTCGCCACTTTCGCTTTGCGATGGGTAGTTGCTCTTTGCTACGATGCCTGCTATTGTGCCCTTATGCAGTATTACTGCGCAGTTCAGTAGCCTGTTTTTATGAGCGAGCGGCATTCCTGCTACTATTATTGTCTCGTAATTACTTGTCTCGCTAATGAGTGTGGCTAATGACTGTTCTGCCTTTTTGTGTAGCAGTGGTTGCTGAAAGAGGTCGCCGCAGCTGTATGATGTTATTCCAAGCTCGGGGAAGGCGATAATAGCTACTCCTTTTTCGTTTGCCTCTTTTATAATAGGTAGCATTTGCATTACGTTGTAATTGCAGTCGGCTACCTTTACCAATGGTGTAGCTGTTGCTACTTTTATAAATCCGTGATTCATATTGTTACTCTTTTACTCTCTTTGTAATCATATATATAACACAGAGGGTGTGTCAAATATATCTCGACACACCCTCTTATTATCTATTCACATAGAAATGTTTCTTTTTTAAAGTTTGTCCTCGGGCTTGCTGGGGTCGGTAATCACGCTCTTAGGAACAATCTCAAGATAGTCTTGTGAGAACTGACGCAGGTTACCGCCACCTACTGTTACATCCTTGAAGCGCAACCAGTGATCGCCCTTTGTAAGGTGTGCCTGTGTTACGATACGACGGTAAGCAACCTTTGATTCGCGCATCGACTTTGTATCGCTACCGTTGCTGAATACGCTGGCGGGACCCTTCATCCATCCACGGTTACGTAGAATCTTGTCATACTCGTCGATAGCCTCCACATCACCGTTGAATGCTCCGTCGATGATTGTTGCCATATCCTCAGCAATCATTGTACGTTTGTTGTCGTAGTAGAACATATCTACGGGGATACCTGTAATCTTGTTGTCGAGGTAGAACTGGCAGATACCGCGTGCCGATGAGAAACCGAATCCGAAACGAATCTCGTATGTACCCTCGGGTACGTAGGGGATACGGTACTGGAAGTCATACTGTCCGTCGATAAGAATCTCGTCGCCCTGATAGTTGGCCCAACCGTTCAACTGATTGGGGTGAGGGGGAAGATAGAAAGGTATAGTAGACTCGTTGTTTACCTTGAGGCGTTTGCAATAACCATCGGGGATATAAATCTCTTTCCAACCAGCTTTACGCTCGTGCCATCTTACACCGTTGTTTGTAAGCTCGGGGAATAGTGATGCTGCATCCCAACGCATACGCTCGTTAAGCACGTTACCCTTCATCTCGTCCTCGTCGAAGATAAGAAGGCGGTCTATTACGTGGATACTGCCGTTGAGGGTGTTGTCGTCGAACTTCTCAAGGCCGGGGAGTGTTGTAGCCTCTGAAATGGGGAGAACGCGTGCGTTGATGTGGTTCTTCATTAAGGGGTTGTTAACGCGTGTACCCTCGTCCTGTGAGTAGTTGAGGATTAGGTCGTCCTTGCGCTCCGAGTTCACCGAGGGGCGTGTAGCCTTAATGATAGAGTAGGGGTGAAGTGTCTCGAAATAGTCGTAGCGGTCGTATATGTTGGGAAGGTTCTCTGCGCCCTTGAAACCGTCGTGAATATCGTTAAGACCATCCATTACGAAACCACCGGGAGCTGTACCGTTGTAAAGCAACTGACGGTCGATGATGTGATAAGAGATAAGGCGGTAGAGTGCGTTGTTGGGGTTTTTATAGTCGCCCTTGGCCTCTTCGCCGTACCAACTCTCGGCAAACTCAACAAGATCGGCGAATGTTCTAATACCCAATGATTCGTATGTTGTGTTTGTTACTGCGAGCAGTGTGTATTTCTGTACGTATGTCTCGGGGTAGGGGGCTTTGGTTCCCATTGCCGATGTAGACATCTTTTGAGGTGATGTCATGTAGGGATCGTAGTCGGGATTGAGCTCGTAGATACGAAGTACCTCGTCGAGTCCTGTCTCTGTAATAGCCTGGCTGTGTAGACCAAACTCCTCGTACTGTGCAAAGTGGTCGCAAACAAGCTTGTTCGAGGGGGCTACAACGTGGTCGACAACGTGTACAATACCATTCTCGGCCTCAACGTCCGACTCGATAATCTTTGCACTGTTGTTGATGAGAATAACTACGTTACCCTCCTCGTCGTTCTCAAATGATACTGTGGTAAAGCGGTTGTTGATGTTGTTCTTGGGGAACGCACCGTCGCTCTTGATATCGGTCGTAAAGAAAGCTGCCTCGATAATGTGGTTCTTGGCAATTACTGTTGCCATAGAATCGCTAAGTTCCTCGAGGTAGGGAGAGTAGATTCCTGTAATCTCCTCCTCGCCGGTAGCGAGTGAGTTCTGCCAAATATCATACTGCTCTTGCAGGTATGTGTCAATAGCCTCGTTGGTGGGGGCAAAACAGGTGTAAGCTCCGTATGTGGTCAATGTCTTAAGCACACTACTTGATGAGGCCTTGCCAATGTGGGCCTTGTCGAGCAGATAACAGAACTTACTGAATTTCTCGGGACGGTTCTCGAGGTAATCGGTGATGGTTTCACCGGTGAATGTGTACCTGTTACTTTGGTCAATGTCCTCGGTACATCCGGTAAAGATGGCTCCGGCAACTCCAATAGCTGATATAAGAGCTATGGACTTGAACTTGGTTAGAAAGTCTTTTTTCATCTGAGTTATTTTTAATAATTATTTTTTTTGTAATGTTTGTTCGACTAAAGTCGGTTTATAAATTATAAAGGCTCTACTCTCTATAATATATAATAGGTTAATTCGCCCAAAGATAAAGACTATTTATTATAACTGCAAGAATTACATTGAAAAATTGTGTAATTATGTAGAAAAATAAAAAATAATATAAATTTTTTGGTAAAAAGCTTGTGCAAATAAAAAAACAGTATTATATTTGCAGTGGTTTTAAAAATGAAACGATTACAAAGTTGGAATAAAAACAAAGGTGTTAAAGCTATGAAGATGTTGACAAGACCCGAATTAAAAAAGAAGTTGGTTGATGCCGGAGTAAGACCATCGGTGCAGCGACTTGCGATATTCGAGTATGTTCATCGCAGTACTGCTCATCCAACAGCCGAGGTTGTTTATGAAAGCCTGCGCGACGAACTTGGTTCGCTCTCTTTGACAACTGTCTACAATACTCTTAAACTTTATGCCGAGCTTGGATTGGTAACACCCATTCAGATTGACGACAACTTTCAGCGTTTCGACGGAAACACAAACATACACGCGCATTTCAGGTGTAATAATTGTGGCGAGATTTTCGACCTGCCTATAAAAGGTGATTACAACGCCTGGTTTGATGGAGCAGAGGGTATGCAGGTTACAGATGCACAACTTTATCTGCGTGGAGTATGTGAAAAATGCTTACAATAATATAAATATAAATTAAAAAAGCTAATTGATAAACGATTAAAATTTACGACTATGAAAAGATTTATTTGTTCAGTATGTGGTTATGTACACGATGGTGATTCAGCTCCCGAGAGATGTCCTATGTGCAAGGTTCCTGCCGAGAAGTTTAACGAGGTAGTTGAGGGTAAGCTCGAGTTTGTTCAGGAGCACGTGATTGGCGTAGCTAAGGGCTGTGACGATGAGATGATTAAGGACTTGAACGCACACTTCGTAGGCGAGTGCACCGAGGTTGGTATGTACCTGGCAATGAGCCGTCAGGCCGACCGTGAGGGTTATCCCGAGGTTGCCGAGGCTTTCAAACGCTATGCTTGGGAAGAGGCTGAGCACGCTGCAAAGTTCGCCGAGTTGCTTGGTGACGTTGTTTGGGATACAAAGACAAATCTTGATAAGCGTATGAATGCCGAGTCGGGTGCTTGTGCCGATAAATACAGAATTGCTAAGCGTGCAAAAGAGCTTAACCTCGACGCTATCCACGATACAGTACACGAGATGGCTAAGGACGAGGCTCGCCACGGAAAGGGCTTCGAGGGTCTTTACAACAGATACTTCAAGAAATAAAATAATTCCCTAATAATACTAAACACTAAGAAATTACATAATGTTGATTTGAAGTTAAATAATGGTTTGAATTGATGAAATTCGGGAGCAGCTTGTGAAAGTGGCTCCCGAATGTTTTTTGTGTATTTGTTATGTAAAAATATTTTACATTTAGTATGTTTTGAACTCGCTGTTCTCGAAGGCAATTTTAGAGGTTTTGCCTGTCACGGGGGATGTCCTTTATCCCCGTTTTTTTTGAGTATAGGGGTCGCATTCCGACAATAAACTCCGTATTTGAAAAGAGACGTGTAAAACAGTGACCGAGTCAAAAATACTTATGACTCGGTCTCATTATGTTATATGTTACGAAAAATTGCAGCTTATACTATTAATTATAAGCTCTTTAATGCTCTTATTTCATAAAAACAAAGTACACGGCAAGAATGAGCAACAGAAAAGCTACAATGTGATTCCAATGCAGGCTCTCGCCTTTGAACAGCACCGAGACGATGATTCCGAATATAATACACGAGACTACCTCTTGTATCACCTTCAACTGAACGAGTGAGAATGGACCGCCGTTAATCTCGGAACCAATTCGGTTGGCAGGGATAAGGAACGAGTACTCCAACAGCGCTATGCCCCAACTGATAAGGACTATAAGATAGAGTGGGGTGTTCGATGAGATAATCTTCATCTCCTGTAGTTTCAGGTTGCCATACCAGGCAAGTGTCATAAAGGTGTTGGAGATTACTAAAAATGTAAGTGTAAGAATTGCTTTACTCATATTCATTTTGGTTTGTATTTCTCTTTATATCGGGTGGCAGCAGTTCGCTTTGTATGTTGCTCATCGAGCCCCATAGGTTATAACGTGCCTCGGGATTCAGCTGCTCGAGGTGTGCCAACAGCTCTTTCATCTGCTGACGGTTCGAACTGCGCTCGTAGGGGCACTTTTTCTCTTGCGGTGGGTATTGCTCCATTGCTGCATATCTTGCAATGTCTCTTTCGTTGACAAGGCACAGAGGACGAATCACTGTGATGGGGAATTTGCGCATCTGCATCATGGGTGCCATCGCGCTGAATGCTCCTTGAAAGGTTATGTTCATCAGCATTGTCTCGATGAAGTCGTCCATATTATGCCCTAATGCTATCTTGTTGCAACCCTGCTCTTGCGCTATCGTAAAGAGTGCCTTGCGGCGGTTCCACGAGCAGAGGAAGCAGGGCGATTTTCGTGTATCGGTTGATGCATCGAACCCTGTGGATGTAACAATGAGTTCTACTCCAAGTTCGTCGCAGAAACGTTGCAAAAAGTCGATGTCGCTTTTGTAGGGGATATTCGACATCTGTATATGTGCTGCCTTAACCTTTATACGGGGCTTGTAGATGCGGCTGCGCTCGGCAAGCAGTTTTAGTAGCATCAGTGAGTCTTTGCCGCCCGATAGTCCAATGAGTATGCAATCGTCATCTTGCAGAAGTGCATACTCTTTGCTCGCCTTATTAAAGCGAGTGCGTATCTGCTTAAGCAGTATATCTTTTTCGGTGGGTTTAGGCATATCTTTTAGACGCTAATGCTGATAACTTTACAAAAAGCGTGCGAAATTACAAAAAAATAAGTTAAAAGCGAAAAGTAATCGGACAATGTTATTATATTTGCGCTAAAGCGCGAAGATACCCTGCACTCGCTGTGAAATAATTGAAACAAGTTTCATATATCTCGCTCGTTTGTTGGTAGCTTTGCGGTAAACCGCGAAGATACCTTGCACTCGCTGTGAAATAATTG
>JAGCKB010000188.1 GCA_017647725.1 Bacteroidaceae bacterium | reverse complement strand
TTGTGCGTCATACATTACAAATACCCCTTTGAATTACTCTAAGACAGAAAGAATAAAATAAAAAAATAGTTACATTATGAGAAAACTTATTTTCACTCTATTAGTATCATTTATCTTAGCATCGTGTTCGAGTGACGGCCCAACTATTTTCCAGCCGTCATCAAGCGGACTACCATACGAAGTACTCGTAGTATGCGAGGACGATATGTGGGAAGCACCCGCAGGACGTGCACTTTACGATGTATTAGATACCGACATTTCGGGCGTTCCACAGCCCGAGCGTTCATTTCGCATCTCACACACACGCCCGGCAGCCTTTGGTAATCTGCTGAAGATATTCCGTAATATCATCAAAGTCGATATAGACCCCAAGCTTTACACAACAACAAAATTCAAATTCACACGTGATGTATACGCATCACCACAGGTTATTTTCACCATACAGTCGCCAAGCGAAGAGGCATTCAAAGAGTATGTCGAGGCAAACAGTCAGACCATCCTCGACTTCTTCACATCTACCGAGATGAACCGCCAGTTAAAACTCGTTCAGAAAAAAAGCGGATACAATGAGCGTTTCCTCGACAGCGTAAAAGCGAAATTTGGATGCGAACTCTATGTTCCAATAGAGCTTCAGAACATAATAAGCAAGAAAGACTTCATTTGGGTATCGGATATGCAGTCTATTAACAGCGTAATCCTAAACTTTGTAATGTATAGCTACCCCTATAACGGTGCAAGTGACTTTACTCTGGAGAGTTTCCTTCACAAGCGCGACTCCATTATGAAAGCCAATTTACCTGGCGGACGTCCCAACAGCTATATGAAGACCGAGCACGAATATGTATCAATGAAAGAGACCGAGTTCCGCGAGCGTTATATGCAGGTAGTACGTGGCTTATGGTCAATGGAGAACGATGCTATGGGTGGCCCGTTCGTATCGCACAGCGTAGTAGACGAGGTTAACAACCGCGTAATCGTTGTCGAGGCATTTGTATATGCTGCAAGCCGCAAGAAAGGCGACCTTATACGCAAGCTTGAGGCATCGCTATTCTCATTGCGTTTGCCGGCCGACAAAGCCATCTCAAACAGTACACATATCCCCGAGATTGTCATCGAGGTACCGGCCGACAGCAGTGATATACAGAAATAATAATAGACAAGTCAACATTTAGAAGTTTCTTATGGGAGGTTCTAATTAGGTCGAGACCGAAACAGAGCCCACCCAGCTAAGAATATTAAATTACTAATAAATATGAACGACAAACGTAAAATAAGAGTCGGAATAACCCAAGGCGACATTAATGGTATTGGTTACGAGGTTATCTTCCGCACATTTGAAAACAACGAAATATTCGAATTGTGTACTCCCGTAGTATATGGTTCGCCCAAACTTGCAGCCTACCACCGTAAAGCCCTTGAACTTGATGTTGCATATAATGCAGTAGAGAGAGCCGATGAGATACAGGATGGTAAGTTAAACATCATAAACTGCAACAGCGACGACGTACACATTGAGCTTGGCATTGCCACAAGAGAGAGCGGCGAGGCAGCATATCAAGCATTGGAGAGAGCTGTTAAGGATTATCAAGAGGGAGTTATAGACCTTTTGGTAACAGCACCAATAAACAAAAACACAATTCAGAGCGACGATTTTCATTTTCCGGGACACACCGAGTATCTGCAAGAGAGACTTGGCGAGGGTAGAAAATCGTTGATGATACTTTGCAGCGAAGGACTGCGATTTGCCATTGCCACATCGCATTTGCCACTGCGCGATGTCCCGGCAGCTATTACCCCCGAGCTATTGGAAGAGAAACTAACGATATTCAACCAAAGTCTCAAAGAAGATTTCAATATCGACGCGCCAAAAATTGCAGTTCTCTCGTTAAACCCCCACTCGGGTGACAACGGTCTGCTTGGCAAGGAAGAGATAGATGTTATCATCCCAACAATAGAGAAGATGAGTCGCGAGGGTATTCTCTGCTATGGTCCCTTTGGAGCAGACGGCTTTATGGGCAGCGGTAAATACACCGCCTTTGATGGAATTTTGGCTATGTACCACGACCAGGGCCTTACACCTATGAAACTCCTCGCAATGAGCAACGGTGTGAATTTCACAGCAGGATTAGATGCCGTACGCACCTCGCCTGCTCACGGAGTGGCATACGACATTGCCGGCAAGGGTTGCGCCGACGAAAATTCGTTCCGTCAAGCCATATACACAGCAATAGATATCTACCGCAACAGATTATTTTATAACGAGGCACGTCGTCGTCCACTGCGCAAGCTCTATTTCGAGAAGCGCGACGACAGCAACCGTCTGAATCTGCAAGCCGAGGAGTAAGACTATGGATTATGCCATTATAGCCGCGGGCGAAGGGTCACGTCTGGCACAAGAGGGAGTACTCTACCCCAAGCCTCTTGTGCCATTAGACGGTGTACCACTTATTGAGAGACTCATCAGAATCTTTGCCCGTCACAATGCTCACACTATAAGCATCATAATCAATAGCCGACAGCCACAAACCCACCTGTTGCTCCAGAGGCTGAGCCACGATTTTCCGCTAAATATAGTTATCAAGGATACACCAAGTTCAATGCATAGTATGCACGCGCTTGCCCCCTACTTGCAATCGGATAAATTCTGCCTCACAACGGTAGACACAATCTTCAGGGAGGATGAATTTGGCGAATATATCCACCGATTCGAGAACAGCGACTGCGATGGAATGATGGCCGTAACCGATTACATCGATGACGAAAAGCCGCTATATGTAGGCATAAACCCCGAGATGCAGATTACAGGTTTCTACGACACCCCGCAGGAGAACACACGTTATATTTCGGGTGGAATATACGGACTGACATCAGCCTCCTTAGAGATACTTGACCACTGTATCGCAGGCGGCAGTTCGCGTATGCGCAATTTTCAGCGCAGCCTCGTTGCCGAGGGATTAAGTCTCACAGCCCATCCCTTTGGCAAAATTATAGACATTGACCACGCCGAGGATATTGTAAAAGCGCAACAATTTATTCAAGAAAGATGAATATAGCTGCAATTGAAAGGGCTCACGAGCACTCCCCCGGGATGGTGGACAACGACCACGCGATATTGGCTGCCACCGCTGAATATCTACGCGCAATGGGGCACAATGTAGAATTTACAAATATACTACAACCGCAGAATTGCAAATTTGATGCTGTTATACATATGTCGCGCACAAAAGAGCTGTTAGAAGCTCTAAAAGAGACAGAGAAGTACAGTACAAGAATATTCAACACACCACAAGCAGTTGAGCACTGCTCACGCAGTACATTTGTAAAGATATTGGCACAGAAAGGTATTCCGCAACCAATATACATTACAATAGAGGGCAACGATGCACCTTGCGAGGGCTACCCGATGTGGTTGAAACGCGGCGATGGTTGGTCGTGCCACCAGGGAGACGTTGTATTTGCAAAGAGCCGCATCGAAGCAACAGAAGCAATACAAAATATGCGCAAACGAGGTGTTAAAGAGATTCTCACCTCGCTACATATAGAGGGCGATATTATAAAATTCTATGGAGTATCGGGCAGCGACGAAACGCCCCCCTTCTTTCGCTTATACTACCCAGATGCCACAAAGAGTAAATTCCAATTAGAGAGACACAACGGAGAGTTTCATAAATATCCGTTCCATATAGAGACTCTGCAAAGCATTGCTTTTGCAGCAGCAAAGGCAATAGGAATTGACATCTTTGGCGGCGACTGCATAGTATCACCTAAAGGAGAGATACAAATAATAGATATTAACGATTTTCCAAGCTTCAAGAGCTGCCGC
>JAGCKB010000187.1 GCA_017647725.1 Bacteroidaceae bacterium | reverse complement strand
TAAGGGCGCATAGCGGGCTATGTAACCGCAAAAAAGAGACAAACAGGCATTTTTGAATATAAAAAACGACGAAACCGTCAGCTTCTATATGAATATTTTTTTATAAATTTAAACAGCTTCTTAGAACTCAATGTCTATTTTAAGGTCGTTATCGCTTAATGTGCTCTCCTCGGCAGGGGGGCACTCAATGTTACGGGGTTTATATTCGCCTTGTTCGGCAATAACAAAATCTACGGCTTTTTGCAGACTGTTTGTAAATTTCTCGAAATCCTCGTGATAGAGGAATATTTTGTGTTTTTCGAATGAAACTTGTGCATCATCACCCGATACAATTTTCTTACTCTCGGTTATTGAGAGATACATCTCCTCTTTTCGGTTCTTCTTTACATCTATGTAATAGATTCTTTTTCCTGCTTTTATCGCCTGTGAGAAAACAATGTCTTTCTCATTCTCGTAGGAACCATTCTTCTTGTATTCTTCCATCTCCTAAAATAATCCTTTGTGTTTGTAATTTGCTCCAACTGCAAATTTGTGGAAAATTTTTTAAAAAATCAATTTTAATTCTGTTTTTCTGCATAAAATGTTGACATATAGCTGTAAGAATAGTTGCAATGAGGTTATTTTTATTAATTTCGCGCTGTTTTTTTGTAATAGAAAGTATGAATAACGGGAAATTCGTTTTGTCGATGAGGGAGGGGGTGGCACGTGCCTCTGAGGTGCGCTTTGCTCATCCGTTAAATGTAGACATATTAAAGGGTGAGAATGTTGCTGTTGTCGGTCCTAATGGTGCGGGAAAGAATCTGTTGGTCGATACGCTTCTTGGGCGCTATCCTCTGAGGGCGGGTAGTGTGGTCTATGATTTCTCGCCTTCGGAATCAAATGCTGTGTATAAAAATGTGCAGAGCATAACTTTTCGCGATATTTATGGCTCTTCCGAGGCGAATTACTGTTATCAATTGCGATGGAATCTGCACGAGCAGGAGGATATTCCATCGGTACGCGAAATACTCGGGTGCATCGATGATGATGCCGCAGCTCTGTTACAGCAGTTTCATTTAGAGGATTTCGTAGACGAGGCTGTTGTTCAACTGAGTAGTGGTGAGTTGCGTAAGTTGCAGATTGTTAAGGCTCTGCTTAATAAACCGCGTCTTCTGGTGCTTGATAATCCGTATATAGGATTGGATGTGCCTACTCGTACTATGCTTGGCGAGGCTCTTGCAAAATTGGCTGCTTCGAATGAACTTCAGATGATTATTATATTAGGTTCGCGCGAGGAGGTACCGTCTTTTGTCGATTCGGTTTTTATGGTTGATAATCGTACTTTGCTTGGGAAATTCCGGCGCGATGAGTTCTGCGCTGCCGGCTCATCGGTCGTTGGCTCTTGTATAGATGTTTTAAGAGAGAGAGTGCTTGGGTTGCCATATAGCGGTATCGACTTTTCTTGTGATGAGGTTCTTGCAATGAATAAAATAACGGTGCGCTATGGCGAACGCACTATTTTGCGCGATTTTTCGTGGAGGGTAGGGCGCGGCGAGGTGTGGGCTCTCAGCGGTGAGAACGGTTCGGGAAAATCGACACTGCTTAGTCTTGTATGTGCCGATAACCTTCAGTCCTATGCTTGTGATATCACTCTTTTTGGTCGCCGAAGGGGTACCGGAGAGAGCATTTGGGAGATAAAAAAGCACATAGGATATGTGAGCCCCGAGATGCACCGTTCTTATTTGCGTAATCTGCCTGCGATAGAGATTGTTGCATCGGGACTGCACGATAGCATAGGCCTCTACCGACGCTCTACCGATGCTCAGATGCAGAATTGTATGCAGTGGATGGAGATTTTTGGTATTGCGCATCTGCGAGATTGCTCTTTCATTCGTCTATCGAGTGGGGAACAGCGTCTTGTGCTTCTTGCTCGTGCTTTTGTTAAAGACCCGCAGTTGCTTATTCTTGATGAACCTATGCACGGGCTCGACCCGATGAACCGTGCGCGGGCAAAGGCTGTGATAGAGGCTTTTTCGCAGCGCAAGGGAAAAACAGTTATTATTGTTTCGCACTACGAAGAGGATTTTCCGTCGACACTGACAGACCGTCTGGTATTGAAAAAGATAAAGTAGAGTTATATTAAATTAATTTTGTAAAAAGAGGGCTGTTTTTCTTGCTTGTGTCGTAATAAAGTGCGAACTTTGCAAAGATTTTGCCGTAGGTGATGCGTTGTGCGCCTTTTTTTGTTGCCGATTGCATATCTTGGCAAAAATTAGCATAAATGAAATTTTAAGAAAAGAGTTTCTAATGATTAACAGAGTTCTTATTCGTCTTAAGGTAGTACAGATTGTGTATGCATACTACAAGAATAGTGGAAAGAGTTTAAAGGCTACCGAGGACGAGGTCTTTTTCAGCCTCTCAAAGGCATACGATCTCTATTTACATCTGCTTCTGCTGATGCCTGCGGTAACACACTATGCCGAGGATCGTATAGCATTTAACAGTACTAAATTGCGTCCTACCGAGAGCGACCTTAACCCCAATCTTAAATTTGTAAACAACCGTTTCGTCGCTCAGTTACGTTGTAATGAGCAGTTGACAAAATTTGCCGAGAAGAGCAAACTGAACTGGGTCGACCACTCCGATTTTCTGCGTCGCCTGCTCGATGCAATAGAGGCGAGCGAAGCTTACAAGGAGTATATGGCATCGCCCGAGGATTCATACGCTGCCGATAGAGAAATTTGGCGTAAGCTATACAAAAGTTTTGTCTTTGACAATGCAGAGCTTGATGCTATACTTGAGGAGCAGAGTCTCTATTGGAACGATGATAAACAAATTGTCGATACTTTTGTTCTAAAGACAATCAAACGTTTCGAGGAGAGCGAGGGTGCCGAGCAGCAGTTGTTGCCCGAGTATAAAGACCTGGATGATATGGACTATGCCCGCAAACTTCTGCGTTCTACAATCGCCAATGCCGATGAATATCGTTCGCTAATGGGTGGCAGTGCCAAGAATTGGGATACATCGCGCTTTGCATTTATGGATATTGTAATAATGCAGACTGCGCTTGCCGAGCTTCTTACATTTGATGATATACCTGCAAGCGTAACTCTTAACGAGTATGTCGAGATTGCAAAGTACTACAGCACTCCCAAAAGCAGCTCTTTTGTGAACGGAATGCTCGATAATATCGTAAAAAGACTGCGTGCCGAGGGACGTATAGAATAAGAACCTTATTAAAAACGAATAACTAAATATTAACCTAAAAAAATAAATTATGGATTTTCAGTCAATACTAAGCAGCCCTATCACAATGATGATAGTTATTTTCGCGATATTCTATTTCTTGATGATTCGCCCTCAGCAGAAACGTCAGAAACAGATTGAAAACTTCCGCAACGGTCTTCAGACAGGACAGGAGGTTGTAACAAGCGGTGGTATCTATGGCAAGGTAAAAAGCATAGATGGTAATATTGTAAATGTAGAGGTTGCAAATGGTGTAGTTATGCGTTTCGATAGATCGGCTATCTATGCCAGCAGTGCAATGACTCAAGCACAGTAATTATATCCGAAAGTAGAGTACTGTATTTACGAAATCACTCACGCTTTGGGAAAGTTTAATTTAAAATCATTGACAGGAAGAGAGACTCTTATCTTCCTGTTTTTCCTTTTGGTATCGTGCTGCCTGTGGCTGATGCTGACTCTTAATCAGGACTATGAAACCGAAATAAAAGTAGCTGTGAATATTGAAGATATTCCAGGTGATGTAGGTTTTTCCTCCTCGGGTGAAGAGGTCGTTTCTGTGCGTGTGCGTGACCGAGGTACTACTCTTATAAACTATACTTTTGCATCGTTCCTGCCAATAAAAGTCGATTATAGAGAGCTGATAAACCGAAAAGGTCGTCTCTGCCTGCCTACATCTTTGTTGCGTCGTCACGTCGAGGGACAGTTGGTATCGTCGACAGCAATCATTGCGATGCAGCCCGATACGTTTGTCTATTATACACGCGAGAGTGCCTTGCGTTTCCCTGTGAAACTTAGTGCCGATTACAGTGTGGCAAAGCAATATGTATCGAGTGCGCCAAAAATAATCCCCGACTCGGTGTGGGTATATGCTCCAACATACATTACCGATACCCTTAAAGCTGTAAATGTTGTGTTGAAGGCCGAAGAGGAACTGCGTGATTCGTTAATCGTCTCCCTGCCAATTGCGCCTATCGCGGGTGTCAAATGCTCACCGTCGACAGTACGCGTTGTTGTTCCTGTATCACCGTTTGCTGAGAAGAGTTTCGAGGTACCTATCATTGGTGTAGGATTTCCCGATAATTGTCGTCTGCGTACATTCCCCTCACACGTAAAGGTGTTTATGAATGTGAATATGGCAATGTATGACAAGGTGTCGGCATCTGATTTCGAGATTGGTGTAGATTACTCTTCTATACAGGGTGGTGCCTCTCCGCGAGCAAAATTACGTCTCCTATCGGCTCCCGATAATGTACGAGATATTCGTATTGTCCCAACAGAAGTTGAATACCTGATAGAGCAGCTATGAGTGTGAAAAGATTTGCGATAACGGGCGGAATAGGTAGCGGAAAATCGGTTGTCTCGCATCTGCTTACGATAATGGGTGTGCCTGTGTACGACTGCGACAGTCGTGCCCGCCGACTTATGGAGGAGGATACTTATATTCGTCAGGGACTTGTGCGTATGTTTGGCGAAGAGTGCTATGACTGCGAGGGGCATCTTAACCGTAAATGGTTGGCATCGCGTATATTCGTCGATAAAGATGCTGTGCAGCGTGTTAATGCTCTTGTTCATCCACGTGTAAAGGCCGATTTTATAGAGTGGGCCGATGCGCAGAGTGTACCGGTGGTGGGGGTAGAGACTGCTATCCTGTTCGAGTCGGGTATTAACGAGGTGGTAGACCGAGCCTTGCTCGTTTGGGCCGACAAAGAGACCTGTATAAAACGTGTAGAGGGGCGTAATGGAATGACACGCCAGCAGATTATAAACCGTATGGCTAATCAGATGCCGCTCGACGACCTGCTCTTGCTATGCGATTATAATATATGTAACGATAACGAGAAGGCGGTACTTCCTCAACTGCAAGAATTTTTGGAAATGTTGTAGGATAAGAATTTATAGAGTAAAATAGTAGAAGGTTGACTTTAAAAAGCCACGATTAAGCGAGAGCAAAGGAAACTCGTTTATTTTGCCGAGCGATAGTGGGTTCGTGAAACAAAGCCTTATAACCAAGTGGATGGCTCATTATTACTGTTGGGCCATCCACCTTAGTATTATAAAAATAATTAACAGATGCTTTTTAACTACTTGTAAAATTTTGATTTTTTATAACTTCGTTATATCTTCGCGATGCAAAATAGATGTAACAGTTTTTTTACAATAGGAATTTTACAAGAATAATTTATTGATAAAAATTTTCACTTATGTTTGAAAGAATCCTTACCGTTTCCGGAAAGCCCGGACTCTACCGTTTGTTGTCAAGCGGTCGTAATATGTTCGTAGTTGAGGC
>JAGCKB010000014.1 GCA_017647725.1 Bacteroidaceae bacterium | reverse complement strand
TCGATGCTAACGGCTGTTCATACAAGATGCCTGTCGGTACTCCCGAGGAGATTGCAAAGCTCGATGCAAGCTATGCTCACCTTTGCAAGATGCGTGACGAGCTCGTTACTCTCAATATTGTTCCTGCAATCGAAGAGTGGAGCAGCATCAACCCTAACCTCTAATATTATATATTATAAGGTTATATACAGGATGGCGGCATCGGCCGCCATCTTTTTTTGTACCATTACAGTGCATTTGCCTAAACTTTCACCCTATTTATGCAAAAAACAGTCCGAAAGTTTTGCCGTTTGAGAAAAAGTATCTACTTTTGCGCTGCATTTTGTCTAAAGTGAAAAATAATATAAACTAAATAATTAAATAGGAAATGATTGTAGTACCTGTTAAAGAGGGCGAGAACATTGAGAGAGCTCTCAAGAAATTCAAGAGAAAATTCGAGAAAACCGGTGTAGTTAAGGAGTTGCGCGCGCGTCAGCAGTTCGACAAGCCTTCAGTTTTGAAGCGTTTGAAGATGGAGCACGCTATCTACGTGCAGAAGCTTCGTGCTAACGAGGAATAATTTCCCGTTTTTTCTTGTTTTTTAATTAAAACTGATTTATATTCGTTGCCGGAAGACTATCTCTTCTGGCAACGAATATGTTTATAGACTCATTCATCGGGTATTTGAGAGTAGAGAGGCTATACTCGTCCCACACATTGAGGGCATACGAGCGCGACCTTCTCGCTTTCAAGGATTATGTGGCCCGCCTGGATGAGTCGCTTCTGTTTTATGAGGCCGACACCGATGTTGTCCGCTCGTGGGTGGCATCGATGATGGATGCCGGCGCAGCCTCCTCGACGGTTTGTCGCAAGCTTAGTACCCTGCGTTCGTTTTTCGCATTTGTCCGTGCCAACTATGGTGTCGCGCAGAATCCTGTTGCTAGCCTCAAAGGTCCCAAGTGCCGTAAGAAACTGCCGTCCTTTGTAAAGGAGGACGATATGAACAGGCTTATCGATGACGTTGCCTTTGGTGATGGCTATGTTGCCTGTCGCGACAAGATGATACTGCAGCTCTTTTATGAGACCGGTATGCGATTGTCGGAACTCGTGGGGCTTGACCTCTCCTCGCTTGATATGCAGGCTTGTGTTGTCAAGGTTCTTGGAAAACGCAACCGTGAGCGTATTATTCCTTTTGCTGCCGGCTTGAAGGCCGCTTTAGAGCATTATCTCGGTGAACGCGAAGCGTTTGCTCCACGCTTATGTAATGCTCTCTTTCTCTCGTCCAAAGGAGAGCGTATTGCGCCGGGTGCTGTCTACAGAATGGTGAGGACGCGCCTTAATGATGTTACCTCTGTGAAGAAAAAGAGTCCGCACGTTCTGCGCCACTCCTTTGCAACCGCCATGCTCAACAACAATGCCGAGATTGGAGCTGTTAAAGAGTTGTTGGGGCATCGCCGGCTTGCCACCACCGAGATATATACCCACCTCAGTTTTGAGGATTTGAAAGGATTTTATGAAAAGGCTCATCCCAGAGCCGGTAAATGATAAATTTAAACGTTTTAAATTTGGGAGGTTTGATTATGGTAACAAGAATTCAATCTGTTCATTTCGATGCATCACAGCAGTTGATGGAGTTCGTGGAGAAAAAAGTTGCGAAGTTGGACAAGCTTTGTGAAGGTGCAACAGCCCTTGAGGTGACAATGAAACTGATTAAGCCCGAGACTGCCAAGAATAAGGAAGTTGCTTTGCGCGTTTCGGCAGCCGGCGGTGATCTTTTTGCCTCAAAGACAAGCGACACTTTTGAAGATGCTCTTCTTGGTGCAATTGACGCTGTAAAGACGCAGGCCGAGAAGAATAAGAACAAATAAATGTCTCATATCCCTTGCGGGATTTGTGCTTGATTGAAAACTGAAGCAGGCCGTCTTTGGCATTGAGCCTATGCGGCCTGCTTTTGTGGTGGCATGAAAAGTGTTTTAAAGGCTGATTTCTGCTGTTTTTGGTAGAAAATCATATGAAAAATGCAGTTTTTTCAAAAAAAAAGTCGAAAATGTTTTGTAGTTAAAAAAAAAGCCATACCTTTGCACTCGCTTTACAACGGTAACAGCGCTACAAATGATGACCGCCTCTTTAGCTCAGTTGGCCAGAGCACGTGATTTGTAATCTCGGGGTCGTTGGTTCGAATCCGACAAGAGGCTCAAAAAAAAGAAAGCGCAATTCGTTATGAAGTTGTCGCAAATGCGTTTTCTGAAATAGTGACAAGGTTAGGGCAAATTCCAGAGTGGCCAAATGGGGCAGACTGTAAATCTGCTGTCTTTCGACTTCGGTGGTTCGAATCCAT
>JAGCKB010000186.1 GCA_017647725.1 Bacteroidaceae bacterium | reverse complement strand
TGCCACAGTGGTCGTCGAGTCACCCTCGCACGGCGGTTCGTTGGTCACATCATCGATAGCACAGAGCTATGCTCGCGACTGCTTTGCCTTCCCGGGTAGGGTGAACGACCAATTTTCAATAGGTTGCAATGAGCTTATAGCACGTAATTCGGCAGCGCTCATAACATCTGCGCACGACCTTATCGAGGCTATGAATTGGAGTAGTGCACTGAAAGGGAATACCCCCGTCGAGCAGGAACTTTTTCCTCAACTTAGTCAACTTGAACAGGAACTTCTCGACCTCCTAAGGGTGCACAGCGAGGGACTTCAGATAAATCAAATCGTTATTGCGCTTGATATTTCTGTCAGTAAGATAATGCCCGTGCTATTTGAACTCGAGATGAAAAATCTCATTCGCGCAGTGGCAGGAGGTAAGTACAGGGCAATAGTGTGACAAAACCACGATTAAGCGAGAGCAAAGAAAACTTGTTTGTTTTGCCGAGCGATAGTGGTTTCGTGAAACAAAGCCACGTCTAAGCGAGAGTAAAGAAAACTTGTTTGTTTTGCCGAGCGATAGTGGGTTAGTAAAACAAAGCCCCAAGATAAGCTCTTTTTGTTATGATAATAGCCTGCAGTACAATATTGCAGGCTATTATGTTATTTTAGCGCCTTATAATATCGCCATCATAAAAAAATATCATTATCTTCGCATTGTAAAGAAAGAGTAGATGAAAGAATTTGTAATTTCCACTTCGAAAAAAGAGACCGCTATACTTGTGGGAATAATAACTTCCACACAGAACGAGCGTAAGACGAATGAATACCTCGATGAACTTGAGTTCCTCGCTCAGACAGCAGGAGCAGAGGTCGTCAAACGCTTTACGCAACGTATTGACCATCCGCACCCTGTTACATATGTAGGTAGCGGAAAGCTCAAAGAGATAGCCGATTATGTCGAGATGCGCAAAGATACCGACGATGAGGTTGGTATGATTATTTTCGATGATGAACTTTCGGCTAAGCAGTTGCGTAATATCGAGAAAGAGATAAAGATTAAGATACTCGACCGCACATCGCTAATCCTTGATATCTTTGCGATGCGTGCACAGACTGCGCACGCCAAAGTGCAGGTCGAGCTTGCCCAGTATAAATATATGCTTCCCCGTCTGCAACGTCTTTGGACTCACCTCGAACGTCAGGGTGGTGGCTCCGGTGGCGGTAGCGGAAAGGGCGGTAGCGTGGGATTGCGTGGTCCGGGTGAGACACAGCTCGAGATGGACCGTCGTATTATCCTCGGGCGTATGTCGCTGCTGAAAGAGCAACTCTCGCAGATAGACCGTCAAAAGTCGATACAACGCAAGAATCGTGGAAGGCTCATACGTGTAGCCCTTGTCGGATATACCAACGTAGGAAAATCGACCCTAATGAACCTGCTTGCCAAGAGCGAGGTTTTTGCCGAGAATAAGCTGTTTGCCACACTCGACACAACAGTGCGTAAGGTTATCATCGAGAATCTCCCCTTCCTGTTGTCCGATACAGTAGGATTTATACGCAAACTGCCAACCGACCTCGTCGAGTCCTTTAAGTCGACCCTTGACGAGGTGCGTGAGGCCGACCTGCTGTTACATGTGGTAGATGTCTCACACCCCGATTTTGAGGAGCAGATAGAGGTCGTAAACAAGACGCTTGCCGACCTGAATTGCGGCGACAAACCTATGATGGTGCTGTTTAATAAAGTAGATGCCTTTACATATACTCCAAAGGATGAGGACGACCTTACGCCGAAAACACGTGAGAATATTACCCTCGACGAACTAAGAAGTACCTGGATGGCAAAGCTCGAAGATAACTGTATATTTATTTCGGCACGCGAGAAACAGAATATAGACACACTAAAAGATGTTATATACAAACGTGTGTGCGAGCTTCACGTGCAGAAATATCCATACAATGATTTTCTCTATCCTACGATAGATGAGGAGGAACAGTAAAATAAAAATATAGTTTATTCAAACCTAAATACAAATACTTATGGCAACAAAACCCGAATTCAAGTATGCCCATATGTTCCAGCAGGGCACCGACACTACCGAGTATTATCTCCTTACCAAGGAGGGCGTATCGGTAGGAGATTTCGAGGGTAACCCCATTCTTAAAGTTACTCCCGAGGCGTTGACACTTCTTTCGCGTACAGCGTTCCGCGATGTATCGTTTATGCTTCGTCGTGAGCACAATGAGCAGGTGGCAAAGATTCTTACCGACCCCGAGGCAAGCGACAACGATAAATATGTTGCACTTACATTCCTGCGCAACGCTGAGGTTGCTTGCAAAGGTCAGCTTCCTCTTTGCCAGGATACAGGTACAGCTATTATTCACGGCGAGAAGGGACAGCACGTGTGGACCGGATTCTGTGACGAGGAGGCTCTTGCACGTGGAGTTTATGACACATATACCGAGGAGAATCTGCGTTACAGCCAGAATGCACCTCTTACAATGTACGAAGAGGTTAATACAAAATGCAACCTCCCAGCACAGATTGACATTGAGGCCACCGAGGGAATGGAGTATAAGTTCCTTATGGTGACAAAGGGTGGTGGTTCGGCGAATAAAACATACCTTTATCAAGAGACAAAGGCGCTGCTTAACCCCGCGACACTTGTTCCTTTCCTTGTCGAGAAGATGAAGAGCCTGGGTACAGCTGCTTGTCCTCCCTATCACATTGCTTTTGTTATTGGTGGAACTTCGGCCGAGAAGAACCTACTCACCGTTAAGTTGGCATCTACACACTTCTACGATTCGCTTCCCACAACAGGCGACGAGACAGGTCGTGCATTCCGTGATATTGAACTCGAGAAGCAGGTGCTCGAAGAGGCTCATCGTATTGGTCTTGGTGCACAGTTTGGAGGTAAATATTTTGCTCACGATGTGCGCATTGTGCGTCTGCCCCGTCACGGCGCAAGCTGCCCTGTAGGTATGGGCGTAAGCTGTTCGGCCGACCGTAATATCAAGTGTAAGATTAACAAGGATGGTATCTGGATTGAGAAACTCGATGATAATCCCGGTCGTCTCATCCCCGAGGAACTTCGCAATGCAGGCGAGGGCGAGGCTGTTAAGATTAACCTCAACCAGCCAATGAGCGATATTCTTAAAGAGCTTAGCAAATATCCCGTATCTACACGTCTCTCTTTGAACGGTACAATTATCGTAGGTCGTGACATTGCACACGCCAAGCTGAAAGAGCGCATCGATCGTGGCGAGGGTCTTCCCCAGTATATCAAGGATCATCCTATCTACTATGCAGGCCCTGCAAAGACACCCGCTGGTATGCCTTGCGGTTCAATGGGTCCCACAACAGCAGGTCGTATGGACTCTTATGTCGACCTCTTCCAGGAGAATGGTGGCAGTATGATTATGCTTGCAAAGGGTAACCGCAGCCAGCAGGTGACCGATGCTTGTCAGAAACACGGAGGCTTCTATCTTGGCTCTATAGGTGGTCCTGCCGCAATCCTTGCGCAGAACAATATAAAGAGCATCGAGTGTGTCGAGTACCCCGAGCTTGGTATGGAGGCAATTTGGAAAATTGAGGTTGAGGACTTCCCCGCATTCATCCTTGTAGATGATAAAGGTAACGACTTCTTCAAACAGATTAAACCTGTTTGTTTAGGCAGTTGTAAAAAGTAATTGTTTAATTGTTAAGATTAAAAAGGCTTACTAAAGAAGCTTGATAATACTAAAGAGGATAACCCAAGATAGAAACGGGTTATCCTCTTGTTATATAAATTTAACAAAAATATCCGAATTTTCTTATTTAATTATTTGTGTGAATCATTTAAAATTACGATAATTGCATAGCTTTTAAAGCTAAATATAAATAATTTCATAATAGCACAATTACAAAACAATATTACAAGATAAAATTATGGAAAAGTCACTTAAAGGAACAAAGACCGAGGCTAATCTTTGGAAAGCATTTGCAGGTGAGAGTCAGGCTCGCAACAAGTATACATACTATGCAAGCAAGGCCAAGAAAGAGGGTTATGAGCAGATTGCTGCTATCTTCCAGGAGACAGCCGACCAGGAGAAAGAGCACGCTAAAATGTGGTTCAAGTATGTACACGGAATCGAGGGTACAGCCGAGAACCTTGTAGATGCTGCTGCCGGAGAGTATGAGGAGTGGACAGATATGTATCCCACAATGGCAAAAGAGGCTCGCGAAGAGGGTTTCGAGGAGATTGCAATTCGTTTCGAGCTTGTTGCTAAGGTCGAGAAGGCTCACGAGGAGCGCTATAAGAAACTTCTTGAGAATGTAAAGGGTAACCTTGTATTCAGCCGCGACGGCGATTGTGTATGGCAGTGTCGTAACTGTGGCCATTTGCACTTTGGTAAGGCTGCACCCGAGATTTGCCCTGTATGCGTTCATCCCAAGGCACACTTCCAGATTAAACCCGAGAACTATTAATTTCAGGCACTATATTATAAAAATCGCCGTCCTTTTAAAAGGTCGGCGATTTTTATAATTCTTACCAATGAAACAGATACATATATAGCAGGTACACCACTATCCCAACTATTGTGAGCAGTATGCTCTTTTTAATTATATGGAGCAAGTTTTTCATATTCCCTTATAGAATTTATAGAAGTTCTGTAAAAATTAAGGAGGGCATCAAAAATAAATTGATAGCCCTCCTGTTTCATTCGGCTTGTTGCCGATAAGCGGATATATATTTTATTATCCCTCGATAATAGCCTCTGAAGGACAAACGCCTGCGCAGGTACCGCAGTCGATGCAGAGATCGGGGTTAATAGAATACTTCTCGCCTTCTGAGATTGCGCCCTGAGGACACTCGTCGATACATGTGCCGCAAGCAACGCAGCTGTCTGTAATTACGTAAGCCATAGTTGTAAGTTTTAAATTTGTATTATCCGCTGCGAAGATAGTGCTTTTTGTAGATATGACACCTTTTTATAACAATTTTAACACTTTTTTATAATAAAAAACATCTGCTTCATTTATGATTAGTACTAATTGCCCATCGAGAAGATAAAATATCAACAATTTTGTGCACATTTGCAATAACTTTACAAAATGCGCGTTATAATAAGGTGATGAGCAAAAGAGCATATATATATATATTAATACTGTTGCTGATGTTGCCTGTGGTGGCATTGGCACAGGAGCGTAAAGTGCAGAATAAACCATATATAGATTATCGTCGTCTGCACTATGGCTTCTTTGTGGGTGTGCATATGCAGGATCTTGAACTTGTGAACAATGGCTTTGTTACCCCCGAGGGACAGCAGTGGTATGCCGATGTCCCCTCCTACAGTCCAGGGTTCAGTGTAGGGGTGCTTGCCGACCTGCGCATAAACAGCCATCTCTCTCTGCGTCTTATTCCTACAATGCACTTTGGCGACAAGACGGTGGTATTTCGCGAGCAGAATAGCAGGGAGACCGAGCGTCAGCAGATAAAATCGACATACGTTTCTATTCCTATTGAGGCTAAAATAGCGGCCGAGAGGTTCAATAACTATCGTCCGTACGTTATTGCAGGTGTAAGTCCAATGCTCGACCTCACTGTAAAGAAACAACGTCCTATTCTTGTAAAGCCGTTCGATCTTATGCTTGAGGTTGGTCTTGGTTGCGATTTCTATCTTCCTTTCTTTAAATTGAACCCCGAGGTTAAATTTGCTTTCAGCATCCTTGATGTTCTTGATAAAGACCGTAAGGATCTACTCGATGCAAACTACTTGAAATATACCCAGTCGCTTGATAAAGCGATTGCCAAAATGATAGTCTTTTCGTTCTATTTCGAGTAAAATGATAAATAATTAATCCTTTTTGTTTGCAAAATATAAAATTATGCGTATTTTCGCAAGGTTAGAAATAAGAATACAGATGAAAGGAATTATGAATACTCTTTGGTGGTGGCATAGCTCGGGATCTCTTTCGTGAGTTGTGAACTTGTGTACCTAAGTTTGTTATTCTTTCAGATACTGTGGTTTGCCTCACATTTATGCGGCAAACCTTTTTTATTGAAAAAACAAAAAGAGATATATTATGGATAAGAGACAAAAGCGCTATTTTTTAAATGAGGAGGAGATTCCCGGAAAATGGTATAATATACAGGCCGATATGCCAAATAAGCCTGCACCGATGATTAGTCCCGAGACGGGCCAGCCGCTTACTGTAGAGGAGTTGTCGAAGCTTATCTCTAACGAGGCGGCGCGCCAGGAACTGAACACTACCGATGCTTGGATAGATATTCCCGAACCTGTATTGGAAATGTACCGTTATTATCGCTCTACCCCTTTGGTGCGCGCTTACGGACTTGAGAAAGCACTTGGAACACCTGCGCATATATATTTCAAGAACGAGAGTGTAAGTCCTGTGGGTTCTCATAAGCTGAATTCGGCGCTTCCGCAAGCCTACTATTGCAAGCAAGAGGGCGCGACAAATATTACCACCGAGACAGGAGCAGGGCAGTGGGGGTGTGCTCTCTCATACGCTTCAAAAGTATTTGGCTTGGAGTGCGCTGTTTATCAAGTAAAAATAAGCTACGAGCAGAAACCCTATCGTCGTAGTGTAATGCAAGCATTCGGTGCGCAGGTAACCCCCTCGCCATCAATGTCGACACGTGCGGGAAAAGATATTCTTACTAAATATCCTAATCATCAAGGTTCGTTGGGTACTGCAATATCCGAGGCTGTAGAGCTTGCACGCACAACGCCCGGCTGTAAATATTCGTTAGGCTCAGTGATGAGTCATGTGAGCCTGCACCAGACAATCATAGGCCTTGAAGCCGAGCTGCAGATGCAGAAGGCAGGCGAATATCCCGATGTTGTCATCGGCTGCTTCGGTGGCGGCTCCAATTTCTCGGGAATAGCATTCCCCTTTATGCGTCATAATATATTGGATGGTAAAAAAACTCGTTTCGTCGCAGCTGAGCCTGAGTCGTGTCCCAAGCTCACACGCGGAAAGTTTTGCTACGACTATGGCGATGAGAGTGGTTATACCCCTCTTATGCCTATGTTCTCTCTTGGACACAATTTTAAACCGGCCAATATACACGCAGGAGGCCTGCGTTATCACGGTGCAGGTGTCGTTGTCTCGCAACTGCTGAAAGATGGTCTTATGGAGGCTGTAGATATAAGTCAGCTTGGCTCTTTCGAAGCAGGATTACTCTTTGCTAAAGCCGAAGGTATAGTGCCGGCTCCCGAGTCGTGTCACGCCATTGCAGCCACCATTGCCGAGGCTGAGAGATGTAAAGAGACGGGCGAAGAGAAGGTGCTTCTTTTCTGCCTATCGGGGCACGGACTAATGGATATGTCGGCCTACGACCAGTATATTTCGGGTAGTTTAGGTAACTACTCTATCAGCGATGAGGATATTATGTCAAACACACAGAACCTTTAACCTATGAATGACTTTGTAAAGATATTATATGTTCACGGCTTTGCCTCCTCGGGAAATTCCGGTACCGTGATGGCACTGCGACGTCATCTGCCCGAGTGCAGGGTGATAGCTCCCGACCTTCCTGTCGACCCTTTTGAAGCACTTGAGCTTTTGCGCTCAATCGTTAAAGAGGAAAAACCGGCTATTGTGATAGGAACGTCTATGGGTGGAATGTATACCCAACAGCTGTGGGGTGTACCACGTATAGTTGTAAATCCTTCGTTTGAAATGTCGCGTTCACTGCTCTTTGGTAAGATGGGACGTAATAAATATATGAACAAACGTAAGGATGGCGCCACTGAGTTTCGTGTAGATAAAGCGCTTGTAGATCGTTTCAAACTGATGGAGAAGAACCAGTTCGATGGTATTACACCCGAGGAGAAAAACCTTGTTGTCGGACTCTTTGGTGACAAAGACCCGATTGTGCATTTTAAGCCATTGATGGAGAGCCTTTACGGAGCCGACCGTTGTCATTGGTTCAGTGGAGAGCATCGTTTGAATGATAAAATTGTTAATGAGGTACTTCTTCCTCTCATTCATAAAATGTTATCCGATAATGATTAATTGTTCTAATAGTTGATATTTATAATAATAATAGGTATCTTTGCGCAGGTGTTTATAAAGTAGAAAACCGAAGTTCCTATATTATGAGTAAGAAAGTTTTTGTTTCGGGATGTAACGATATGTTACACTCGGGACACGTGGCATTTTTCAAAGAGGCTGCATCGTATGGCGACCTGTATGTCGGCATAGGTTCCGATGCAACCATCCGTGAACTTAAAGACCGCAAAACTATTAATACTGAGCGCGAGCGTCAGTATATGGTAAAAGCCATCCGCTATGTCAAGGATGCCTTTGTAAACTCGGGAAGCGGAATGCTCGATTTTGCCGAAGATGTAATACGCTTAAAACCCGATATTTTCTTTGTAAACAGCGACGGTTACACCCCGGGAAAGAAACGTTTCTGCGAGGAGCACGGCATTGAGCTTGTTGTGAGCAAGCGTATTCCCGAGGAAGGCTTGCCTACCCGCTCGACAACAGCCCTGCGTAAAGAGTGTAAAATACCTTATCGTATCGACCTTGCAGGTGGCTGGCTCGACCAACCATACGTGAGCAAGCACTATCCCGGTCCCGTTCTAACAATATCCATTGAACCCGATTACGACTTTAATAGTCGCGGCGGTATGAGTACTTCGTCGCGCAAGGCAGCCATTGAGATGTGGCAGGTAGATATACCCGAGGGCGACAAAGAGACCCTTGCCAAGATGGTATTCCGTTACGAGAATCCTCCCGGCTCGCCTTATGTAAGCGGTTCACAGGATGCGATAGGTATAGTAATGCCCGGTCTTAACCGTTTGAACTACGACGGCGGTTACTGGCCCGAGAACATCGAATCGGTAAAGGATGCCGAGGTACTGGACTTTATCGAGAAGAACCTGTGGCTCATCCCTATGGCTCCCCGTAGCGGTTCATACGATGTGTTGGAGAATACCAATATCGATGCCGCAGGTGCCGAGCGCCTCTCACGTGCAGCAATAGAGTGCTGGAACGCAATTAATGCAAAAGATGTAGATGCGTGGGGCAAGGCTACCACCGAGTCTTTTAATGCACAGATAGCAATGTTCCCCAATATGATGGCCGAGCACGTTGTCAAGGCTATTAATGAGTATAAGGATAGCGTTAAGGGATATAAGATAACAGGTGCCGGCGGTGGCGGTTATCTTGTAATTATCAACGACACTCCTGTAAAGAATGCGTTGCAGATAAGAATAAGACGCAAATAAACTATATAGTGCTATTATAACATTAATGCCGACTCAAAGAGTCGGCATTAATGTTATAACTATCATCTGATTTTACTTGATATACTTGTCTCGTCGTTCACTAACCTTTTTGACGTAATTATGTGCCTCGCTCGAATTAAGCTTTGTCACGCCTTACTCTAAAATAAGTCTATTTATTGGTTTAAAAGTAGATACACTCTTTTGCTTGTTGCAAACTTAGTGTTTTTTGTTAAATACAACCAAATATCACCTTTTTTGTGATTTGTTTTATAAGCTCAAAAGGTTTAATAAGTTCTGTTTTATGGAAATAAATAAGCAGTTTCTGTAAGTTTACAGAAACTGCTTATTATAGATTCAATGATTAGAGTCTGTCCTCGGGGATGTACGAGTTAACAATTGATGTGGGCACGAGCTCGATGTAGTCGTGGTTCATCTGTGAGTTGTTTACATCGTCTACCTTCTTGAAGCGTACCCAATGCTCGCCATCTACGCGCATTGTTGTGATAATCTTACGGATAGCGTTGTTGTAGCTACGTGCAGTCTTTTTGCCATCGCCGCTCTGCCACTGCGATGTGTAGCTGTTACCGGCCTTCATATATCCGTGATTACGCATTACGCGGTCGTTCTCTTCGTTCTCCGATTCATCGGGACCATCGGCTTGCCAACCGATACGTGCGTCTGTTGCACTAATCTTAAGGTCGACGGGGATACCGCAAATCTTATTGTCAACATAGAACTGTGTAATCGAACGTGCACCGTTTGCTGTGTAACCAATACGAAGCTCGTATGTTCCTGCCGGTACAGGGGGGAGCTTGTAGGCAAAGTCGTATTTACCAACTGCAAGGAACTCGTCACCGAGGTAGTTGCAACCCCAAGTGTAGGGGCTTGTGTAGAATACATATGTATCCTCGTTGAGAATCTTCAGGTTCTTTGCATATCCCTGAGGAATCTCGTACTCACCGTGTCCGCATACTGTGCCGGCATTAGGCCAGGGTGCATAGCGTACGTTGTTTGTGGTAAGCTCGGGGAGCAGTGTACCAAAGTCGAAACGCATTCTCTCGTTAAGAACGTTACCGTGCATCTCCTCCTCGTTGTATATAAGGATTTTATTGATGGGGTGGATTGTTCCGTTAAGTGAATTACCGCTGAAGTCTTTGTACTCTTCGTTCATATCGTTAAACTCAGAGAGACGGTAAATCTTAATATCGAGGTGATAGCGCATATCCTGGTTTCCGGGGATTGTGCGGCGCGAGGGGTTAATCCAGATGTTAGATGATTTCTCTTTGTCTGTAGTATTGCTCAAAGGCATAAGAACCTTTAGGAGCTTGTTATACATTGTTCCAAAATAGTCGTAGCGATCTTGGTTGTCCATCCACGCAATGTCCTGCTTGAAGTCCTTGTTGTTGTGCATTGAGTTCTCGAACATAACCAACTTGTCATATACCACCTCGCGGTCGAGGATATGGTAGCTTATGAAGCGGTTGACAGCATTATTGGGACTTGTGTAGTCGTCGATATCTTCCTGTCCGTACCATTTCTGTGCATACTCCTCAAGGTCTTCGAAACCATATATGCCTCTTGAGTAAAATACGCTGTCAGGCTCAGCAAAAATTGTATATTTGATGTATTTTGTGTGAGGATAACGTCCCTTACCTTCACCCTGGGTGTGACACATGGCAGGAGCCAAACCAAGATCGTAGTCGTTATCTTTATAGCCCTGAAGCAGGTTCTCATATTTTGTCTTTTTGATTGCCTCGTTGAAGATCGAGAAGTACTCATACTTCTGAAGCTGTGCGCAAATCATATCTGCTGCTGAACTGATAGCATTGTCAAGTACGTGAATAACACCATTCTCGACCAACTCATCGCCCAGCTCGATGCGCGCCTGGTTGTTGATGTAAATCTCGACATTCTCATTCTCAATCTTGTACGAGACGTTAAGGTAGCGGTTGTTGTAGTTCTGCGAACCAAGAACGTCCGAACTCATCTCGGCAAGTTCGAATTTCATAGGTACAAGGTGAGTCTTGGCAAACTCAACAGCCATAGAGTCGGTAAGGTCTTCAAGATAAGGACTTGTTATACCTGTCCATTTTGGTCTTTCGCTGTCTTTTGTGGCGTTCCAGATACTATCCTGCTCGAACAGGTAACGCTCGATAGCTTCGTTGGTGGGTGCGAACATAGTGTAGTTACCGTATGTTTGCAGAATTCCCATCATGTTGGCCTGTCTGTAAATCTTGATAAGACTCGAGAATTTCTCTTCGCGATTCTCAAGATAATCGGCCATAGTCTCCTCGGTAAATGTGTAGCGGTTGCTCTTGTCAATTTCCTCGGTGCAGGCTGTTGCAAATACAATTGCTGCTGCTGTCAGCGCTGCTTTAAAAATGGATTTTAGCATAATTGGGTTATTTTAGTTGTTGTTTTATTCAGTGTAATTGGTGCACTATAAAGTTAAAGTACGCAAATTTATGGAATAAGTTTTGAAAAAAATAATTTTTCAATCGTTATTTTTTCTCTAATCTTCAGGAATACGTCGTATTGACAAAAAAAGCTTTAAAATGGGTGAAATTATTTGCAGTATGCCTATGCTTAAGCGTCGGTTGCTCGTAATTGATAGTTTTTTTGTTTTGAATATCTTTAACAATTGTTTCTTGTAATAGTAGCTTTATTTAACTATCTTCGCGAGGTTTTTTATGGTATTGGATATTTTTCTTCGTGAATTTGTTAATAATATTTCTGATGTTTATGTCGCCTGTTGCAGAACCGCTTGATACAGTTCTGTTGCAGGGTGTCGATGTAGTTGCTCCGTTGAAAATGGATGATGAGGCGCGTGGTTCCTACTCTTCGACCTCGCTTGGACGTGCCGACCTGGAGAATAGGCACATTGTGTCGCTAAAAGAGATTTCATCGGTGGCGCCTAACTTTTATCAACCCGATTATGGGTCGCGAATGACCTCCTCGATATATGTACGTGGCTTCGGGTCTCGTATCGACCAACCGGTAGTCGCTCTTTCGGTCGATGGTGCGCCTGTGATGAATAAGAATAACTACGATTTCGACTTTTTCGATATTTTTAAGGTGCAGGTTGTGCGTGGTGCACAAAGTACGCTGTTCGGTCGTAACAGTATAGGAGGTGTTGTAAATATTCAGACGCTGTCACCGCTTACCTTTCAGGGCAAGCGTCTTACGTTCGAGTATGGCACTGCCAATAATATAAAGTTAAAGGCTTCGCACTATGCAGCAAAGAGTCGTAACTTCGGATGGTCGGCCGGGGTCTATTATAGCCACAGTGACGGCTTTTTCGATAACAAGGAGCGAGGCGAGAAATGCGATGGTGGGGATAATCTTTCGGCGCGCGTCAGACACTCTTATCGTTCGACCTCGGGTTGGATAATTGATAATACTCTCTCTCTTGGATATGTCGATGAGGGTGGTTGGGGCTATCGCCTCTATGATACGTCGGCCGACGAACTTGCTCCCGTCGCTTATAACGATGCTTGCAGCTATCGTCGATTGAGCCTGAGTGATGGGTTTATGCTAAAGCGCGTTTTCGATGATTTTACAATATCATCCACTACGGGATATAGCTTTATCAACGACCGTATGCGCATAGATAACGACTTTCTGCCACTCGACTATTTTACATTGGGGCAGTATCAGAAGGAGCACAGCCTTACGCAGGAGATTGTCCTGAAATCGGCCAAGGATAAGAGTCTTGAATGGCTTTTGGGTATGTTTGCCTTTTATAAACATATCGACCTTGATGCTCCCGTTACGTTTAAGGAGTATGGCATAGAGAATCTTATCGTGAAGAATGCAAATGATAATTTTTTTCATCTTGCAGGTCCCGATTTTCATCTTCAGTTTCGCGACACGTCGTTCCCAATCGAGGATAAGTTTACGATGCCTACATACGGTGGCGCATTGTATGGTCAGTTGAGTCGAAAATTCGGAGCTTTCTCTCTCTCGGCAGGGGTGCGTGTCGATTATGAGCGTTATAAAATGGATTACAACAGCTATGCTCGTGTCTTCTATAAATATCGTCGCAGTGCTACCGAGTATCGCGAACTTGAGAGTGTTTTTAGGGGTTGTGAGAATAACTCGGCTTTCGAGGTGATGCCGCGCTTCTCGGCTATGTACTCGGGTAGTTGGGGTAATCTCTATGCAACTGTGAGCAAAGGTTTTAAGGCCGGTGGATATAATACACAGCTCTTTTCCGATATTCTTAAGGAGAAACTGTCGAATGATATAATGGGAAATAAGTACGAGATTGACGCGTCGTCTACCGTATATCGCCCCGAGACCAATTGGACATACGAACTTGGTGCGCACCTCTCGCCTCTTGACGATGGCTCTCTCGCTATCTCGGCAGCGCTTTTCTTTATAGATTGTCGCAACCAGCAGTTGACGGTATTTCCCAAAGGCCTTTCTACCGGGCGTATGATGTCTAATGCAGGTCGTTCGCACAGCTATGGAGGGGAGTTCTCGCTGCGATACTCTGTAGGACGATTTACTGTAGATGCTGCATACGGCTGTGCATACGCAACGTTCCGCAGCTATAAAAGCGGCAGCGATGACTATTCGGGAAACTATTTGCCATTGGCACCGCGCGAGACACTCTCGGCAGCCCTTTCCTACAATATACCGGTTGCACGCAGTTTTGCCAATTTCCTTGTTCTTAATATCGGCTGGAATGGTATAGGGCGCATCTATTGGAACGAGGAGAACACTCTCTCGCAACCATTCTATGGGCTTTGGTCGGCCTCTCTCAGTTGGGAAAAAGGGCATTTTGGTGTGTCATTCTGGGGTAAGAACCTTCTAAATGAAAAATATAATACATTCTATTTTAAATCTATTGGTAATAACTTTTTTGCGCAAGGAAAGCCCTTTCAAGCTGGTGTCTCCTTGCATTTAAATCTTTAATCGTTTTTATAATTATGAAAAAACTATTTTTATTTCCACTTTTTGCAATGTTGGCTCTACTATCGGCTTGTTCGAGCGACGACGATGACAAACTCACTATTGAGCCTGCTGTGACCGAGGCTGTTTACAAAGGAAATCTTGCATTTG
Source organism: Bacteroidaceae bacterium (assembly GCA_017647725.1). GTDB lineage: Bacteria > Bacteroidota > Bacteroidia > Bacteroidales > Bacteroidaceae > HGM04593. Next base: position 893 of record JAGCKB010000186.1, on the reverse strand, counting down.
GTGAGACAATGTTCACCGTAAAGTGCGAGTATAAATATGATACCGAGTCTAATTCTTGTGATATTATTCTCAAAGGGGTTACTTTTGCTGCGGCTATGCCCAAAATGGATATTGTCTTGGAGAATATCCCTTGTACTCTTAAAGAGGGTGTGGTTGAGTTCGATGGCAACTCTTTGACTCCTATTATGTCAATGGGTGGAATGTCACTCCCTGCTGATGATTATAAAATTGACCGATTGATAGGCAGTGCAACAGTATCGGCAATGAATTTAAAAGCCACAATGTCGATGGGTGAACTTGTGTTCGATGGAACATTGGACAATGGCAGCGAAGAGGATGATGAAGCGGTTGTCGAAGGTGAATTCAGCGGTGCAATGAGCGTGCTTGCCACCGGTGCCGAGTCTCCTTTTGTGAATGAGTCGGTACGTTGCGAACTTCTTCCCAATGATGATTTTACAGCTGTCGACCTCGTAATCTATTCGGCCCGCTTTGCCGAGAATATGCCTTTAACGGTGGATATAAAGATTGAGGCTCTTCCTTGTGAGCTGCTCGATGGCGAAATTCATTTTGGTTGTGATGAGACAATAGTGCCCCTTGTGCGTGTCGGTAATGAGTTTATCCCAATGGAGGCATTTGCGTTCTATTACATTGCCGGTGTTTGCGATGGCGAATCCCTTTCATTCGAGGCCGAAATGACTCGTGGCGAGTTTGTTTATAGCGGTGTGAAGAACAAGTAAGCTGCCGTATATTTTCGAATATGCCTCAAGAATAGATAAAAGTATTTCACTCCTAACTTGGAGTGAAATACTTTTTTACATATTTTTGTGCTTTGTGGGTACACGTTTTTAGTAGCCGCATTCGTTTGTAATAGCGCATCCGCTTGCGCTTTTTAT